>NZ_JABUZF010000163.1:7967-8453 GCF_014897885.1 Halomonas sp. 3D7M
CGATAGCAGTGGGCAAACAGCCGCATCTTCTCCAGCTATCGGTACGTTAGGACTTTGAGGGAACCTTCATGCAGCAAGCAGTACGCCGTTGGTTAACGGGGGCCATTGTTGGTGTCTCCATTGTAACGTTAAGTGGTTGTGGAACGCTTTTTCATCCTGAGCGTAAAGGGCAAATGAGCGGTAATATTGACCCAGTGGTGGCGATCGCTAACGGTGTCGGCTTACTGTTTTTTATTGTGCCGGGCGTTATCGCTTATGCCGTGGATTTCTCTAATGGCACTATCTACTTACCAAGTGCGAGCAGTGCGTCGGTAGATATTCACCACTTAGACGACGCTATGGACGTAGCTTCGCTGGAAAAGCTGCTGTCAGATAAAGCGGGACAGCCGGTTAGCTTGGAAAACGAATTGTTGATGATGGAAGAAGTGGCCAGCCTGGATGAAGCGTTAGCCATGGTGCGGATGTCGGGCGTACTGGATGAAGAAC
>NZ_JABUZF010000163.1:8477-12395 GCF_014897885.1 Halomonas sp. 3D7M
ACGATGTAATGCGTAATGGCCTCATATGTAAAGGCAGATAGCGCTGAACAGAAATAATAAAATGCCCCCAGTAGTGAACGCTCTGGGGGCATTTTTTATCGTATTGCTATTACATGAATAGTTATCGCATGAATAACATACCGCTAATGATTTGAAGCCTTTGTCAGCTTTAGTACCACCAAGCCCGCCACAAGCCCCCAGAATGCGCCGCCGATACCTAACAAGGTGATGCCAGAGCCGGTAAGTAAAAAGGTAACAATGGCGGCATCTCGTTGCCCGCTATTTTCAAATGCATTCGCTAACCCACCGCTTAATGTGCCAAGTAACGCTATACCAGCCAGCGACATAACTAGGACACCGGGAAGCGCATTGAAGATACCGGTAACTGTGCCGCCAAAGATGCCCATCGCGATATAGAACACGCCCGCTGCAACGCCTGCGGTATAGCGTTTAAGAGGATTCGTATGGGCATCAGGCCCTATGCATACCGCGGCGCTAATGGCCGCCATGTTGAATGCATAGCCACCAAAAGGGGCAAGTAACAGCGTTGCAGCCCCTGTCCAACTAATGAGCGGCGAACTGTTTGGCTGATAGCCTGCTGCCCGTAGCACGGCTACGCCAGGTAAATTTTGAGTCGCCATGGTAATGACAAACAGGGGGATGCCAATGCTGATCAGCGTTGTCAACGAAAAGGCAGGCGCAGTGAAAACCGGTACGGTAGGTGCTAGCGGAATGCTGTGTACGTTAAGTTGACCCTGCCAAAGGGCAATAGCAATGCCGATTAACAGCACGCCAGGCACTGCGAGCGTTGGCCATAGGCGCCGACCTGCTACCCAAGCGGCCAACATGGCCAGTGGTAGCAGCCATTGGCTTTCCATAACGTTAAACAACTCTAGGCCAAAGCGCAGCAGAATACCTGCCAGTAGAGCCGAGGCGATTGCGCTGGGAATGTAGCGCATCAAGCGCTCGAATAAACCTGTTACGCCGCAGAGCGTAATGAGCAGCGCGGAGAAGAGGAAGGCACCGATCGCTTCATCAAGTGGAATGCCAGGAAGATTCGTCGCCAAAAACGCCGCGCCTGGCGTTGACCACGCAGTCAATAAAGGCATCCGGTAGCGCAGCGATAGTCCTATCGAGGTAATGCCCATGCCAATGCCCAATGCCCACAGCCAAGAGCTGATTTGCGCAGTGCTGGCGCCCGCCGCGGCTGCCGCCTGGAAAATGATGGCCGCTGAGCTTGTATAACCAATAGTGACCGCAACGAAACCTGCAGTGACGGCCGAGAGGCTAATGTCTCGCCAGAAAGGAGTTCTATGGCTTCCAGCGGGCTGTAGAGTTGGTGGCGCCTCCATAGTGTTACCTCGTTTACGTTGGGTGGCGTGCGCTATAGCGCACAATGCTGCCAGACTATCACTGTGCGTTATAGCGCACAATATTGGCATCGCCGGTGTTCATCGCTGACCGGATAGGTAAACTACGACACTAAATTCTATGGAGAGCCGCATAGTGAGTGATCCTCATACCATTGCCGAGCACATTGCGGGAACCGTTAAAAAGCTACGTAAAGAGCGTGGTTGGAGCCTGGATCGCGCGGCGGGTGAAACGGGTGTGAGTAAAGCCATGTTGGGACAGATAGAGCGTGGTGAGTCTAGCCCTACCATCTCAACGCTTTGGAAGATCGCGAGTGGTTTTCGGGTGTCGTTTTCAACCCTGTTTGATGGTGACAAGCCTGCGTTAGGCGAACTACACAGAGATGGCTGGGAGTCCGTTTGGGGCGATGATAGCGCCGGGATGCAAGCGCGGCTGCTTTTCCCTTACGACCCGCTGCTGGGTTTTGAAATGTTTATGATTGAGCTAGCACCAGGGGCGATCAGTGAGTCGTCTCCCCACGCCAGCGGTGTGGTAGAACACATCGTCGTTGTCGAGGGCGAGATGGAGCTACGCATTGACGAGCGCTGGCAAACGCTACGAGTGGGCGAGGGGCTGCGCTTTTTTGCTGACCGACCCCACGCCATGCGTAACAGCGCTACAACGCGGCTACGTTTTCACGATGTGATTCACTATTTGCCAGGCGCTGCTTCAGGCACTTGAGCACGTAACCAGTTGAGTTCGTCAGCCCAAATGCCGGGTTCGACGGTTTCCAGAATCATCGGTATGTCATGAATGCGTTCGTCTTGCATGATCGTTGTGAACGCGTCCAGGCCGATATTGCCTTTCCCCAGGCTGTGGTGGCGGTCTACACGGCTGGCGAAGGCACTCTTGGCATCGTTTAAATGCATACCGCGTAAATACTCAAAGCCGACCACCTTGCCTAGCTCATCCAATGTTGCTTTGGTGGCCTCGGCGGTACGTAGGTCATACCCAGCGGCGAAGGCGTGGCAGGTATCAATACAAACGCCAACACGGGTTTTATCATCAACGTGGGCAATAATTTCCGCTAAATGTTCGAAGCGCCAGCCGAGGTTGGTGCCTTGCCCGGCAGTGTTTTCAATCACCGCCGTGACACCTTGTGAGGCTAGCAAAGCCTCGTTGATGGAGTCTGCAATGCGTTTCAAACAGTCGGTTTCGCTGATTTTGTTCAGATGACTGCCAGGGTGGAAGTTTAATAACGTGAGACCTAGTTGCTCACAGCGCTGCATTTCGTCTAAAAACGCAGCGCGTGATTTTTCAAGCCCAGCGGTTTCCGGATGGCCTAGGTTAATCAGGTAGCTGTCGTGGGGTAAAATTTGTTCTGGGCCAAACCCGTGGGTTTGGCAGGCTTGTTTAAACGCCGCAATGGCCTCGTCGGTCAGCGGTTTACCTTTCCACTGCCGCTGGTTTTTGGTGAACAGAGCAAAGCCATTTGCGCCAATTTCTACCGCACGGAACACTGCTTGATCCGCGCCACCTGCGGCGCTTACGTGGGCACCAAGATAGTGCATAGTCTTCCTTAGGTAGAGTAGTGAGTATTGACGAATTTAACCGTGTCGACGTCGATTATTCAAATAGCGTTGAAATGCTTCAGGCTCATCAGTAATCGCGCTGGCTACTCCCCAGCCCCAGCGGCTTTCAAAAGCGCTGGGGTCGTTGGCGGTATAGCATAAAATTTCATAGCCATCTCGGCGCATGGCAGCAGCCTGGGTGTGTTTTAAGCGTGGCCAATGAGGGTGAATGCTAAAGGCGTCGATGGCTTGACACTGGTCACGCCAAGTTGGAGGTGTGCTGCCAAACAGTACGCCCAGCGCGAGGGCTTCTTTGGGTGCAAAGTGGCGGCATCGAGCTAACGCTCGGGCATCAAACGAGGACACAATCAGCCGTTCGGCGGGCAGTGTTGCTAATACGATTGGTAATACGGTATCCACCAAGGCGATGGGGTCACGGCCTTTGTTTACCTTGATCTCTAAATTCACCCCCATATTGAGTTCGTTCAATAGCGCCAGCATGGCCTCTAGACTAGCCATCTTTTCACCTGCAAACTCATCGCCAAACCAACTGCCGACGTCAAGCTGTTGCGCACGCTGCCACGTCAGGTTAGCGAGGTTGCCACGGCTATCGGAGCAGCGGCTAATATCGCCATCATGCCAGATGACAGGGGTACCATCGCCCAATAGTTGAACGTCTAATTCCACCCAAGTAATGCCCGCTTGATGAGCGGCACGCACTGCCGTTAGGGTGTTTTCAGGTGCGGCGGCTGAGTATCCGCGATGGGCTATAAGCGTAGGCAAACAGATTGCTGGGTGCGTCATAGTCTGTCCGTTTTAGAGTAATCGATAAGCATTGTTATCAACATTTTTCAGATAGTCTAGCATGGGTGCATGACAGCAATATGTCCTGTATGGCTGGCTAATCGCTTGATTTGAGGCGCACAACGCGGTTGGATAGCCTGCTAATGTGTGTCCAGTAATTAACAATGGGAGTTTGCCCAGATGTCTAAACGTA
>NZ_JABUZF010000163.1:12429-14597 GCF_014897885.1 Halomonas sp. 3D7M
TCAAAAACGGGCGATTCAGATGTATTGGAGTGGGTCGACACAGCGCCTAAGGCACCCGGCAGCGGTGAAGTGCGTATTGCTAATAAAGCGGTGGGCCTGAATTTTATTGATATCTACTTTCGTACCGGGCTCTATCCTGCGCCATCTATGCCTTCTGGATTAGGCACCGAAGGTGCAGGGATTGTCGACGCTGTGGGTGAAGGTGTTACCCATCTAAAAGAGGGTGACCGGGTAGCGTATGCACAAGGGCCATTGGGTGCCTATGCAGAGATGCATACCTTGCCAGCGGCCAAGGTGATTAAGCTGCCGGACTTTATTGATTTTGAAACCGCTGCGGCCAGTATGCTGAAAGGGTTAACCGTGCAGTATCTGCTGCGGCAAACTTATGAGCTAAAGGGCGGTGAGACCATTCTTTTTCATGCCGCTGCTGGAGGCGTTGGCTCGATTGCCTGCCAGTGGGCCAAGGCGCTTGGTGTTAAGCTGATTGGGACGGTTAGCTCAAAAGAGAAAGCAGACTTGGCGATGGCCAACGGTGCATGGGCAACGATCAACTACAGCGAAGAGAATGTGGTAGAGCGGGTGCGTGAGCTAACCAATGGCGAAATGTGCGATGTGGTTTATGACTCCGTAGGAAAAGATACCTGGGAAATGTCGTTAGACTGTCTAAAGCCTCGTTCGCTAATGGTCAGCTTTGGTAATGCGTCTGGTCCCGTAGACGGGGTGAATATAGGTATTCTGAACCAAAAAGGCGCGCTCTTTGTAACCCGCCCAAGTTTGAACGGCTATGCTGACACCCGTGAACGCTTTGAAATGATGTGCGATGACTTTTTTGGCATGATCAAAAGCGGCAAACTTCGTATTGACGTAGCAAATCGCTACCCGCTTCAGGACGCAGGAAAGGCTCAAGATGCCCTGCAAAGCCGTCAAACAACTGGCTCGACCGTGCTACTTCCTTAACTCACCTGACTAAACGACCACGCTTTACAGCCACTTTTTGCAACATGGAGTGAGCTGCGTGGCTTAGTCGTTCTTTAATCACTTTTTATGAATGCCTGGCCACGCCAGGCATTTTATTGCTCCAACGTTCTTTTGTTGCTCTGCGCTGCTAGGGCTATACGGCCGTATAGTCATCATCTACTGTGTTGCTAGTGAGTTGGCGCCTCAGCCGAGCGTACCCACACAAGGAGAGGGACACCGCATGACAATGGAAAGCATTGGGCTTGCGCCTAGCACGTTGGTTTTTATCATTTTGGGATTAACGCTTGCCGCTTTTATGTGGGGGCGATTTCGCTATGATCTCGTTGCGCTTGCGGCGTTGCTCGGCTCGGTAATGCTTGGGCTTGTGCCCACCGATGAAGCTTTTAAAGGCTTTGGGCATCCGGCGGTGATTACGGTGGCCGCGGTATTGGTCATTAGCCGAGGGTTTGAGCGCTCGGGTGTTGTCGATATTATCGCCAATCAAGTGCTCAAAGTAGGTGAACGGCTGCTACTGCAGTTGCTGGTATTAGTGGGTACGGTCGTGGTGCTTTCTGGGGTGATGAATAACGTAGGGGCACTGGCGTTACTGTTGCCCGTTGCCATGCGGCTTGCTCGAGAGCACAACACATCCCCGTCGCTGTTATTAATGCCGTTGGCGTTTGGTTCATTGCTGGGAGGCTTAACCACGCTGATTGGCACGCCACCTAACATTATTATTGCCACATACCGGGGTAATATCACCGGTGAAAACTTCGGCATGTTCAGCTTTACCCCGGTGGGGGTTGCTGTTGCGTTAGTCGGCCTGGCGTTTATTGTGCTTGTGGGCTGGCGCTTAACGCCTAAGCGCAGTGGGCAGGCTTCAACCGAAGAAATGTTTGATACTGCTAATTATTTGGTTGAGCTAAAGGTTTCAGAAGAGTCAAAGGCTAATGGTCTGACACTCCAGCAACTACATGATGAGCTAGAGGAGGCTATTCCGGTTCTTGCTGTGGTACGAGAAGATAATCGCCGCGCCGGGTACTCATTTCACGGGGTGCTTCGGGAAGGGGATATTTTGCTGCTGGAAGCAGGGCCTGATGAACTTAAGCTGCTGGAAGACAAAGTAGGGCTGAGCGCGATTGCGGAATCCGAAAAAGATGAGAAAGACAGTGATGAGACTGATAGTGAAAATGCAGATTCACAACCCTCGG
>NZ_JABUZF010000164.1:0-3403 GCF_014897885.1 Halomonas sp. 3D7M
TGCGATGCGTCTTCTTCAGCCGATGTATCACCGCCGTCGCCAGCGATTTCCATCTGGCCGATCACGTCGCCTTCCGAGACGGTATCGCCTTCTTTCACCGTGAGCGCAACGATCTTACCGCCGTGCGGGCTGGGCACGTCCATGGAGGCTTTGTCAGACTCCAGGGTGATCAGGGTGTCTTCGGCGTTGACCTCATCACCGGCGCTGACCGCGACTTCGATGATCTCAACGCTGTCGGAACCGCCCAGGTCAGGCACTTTAATATCGACCGTTTGCTTGCCGCCGCTGGCTTTCTTCGCTGCCGGTGCGGGGGCGTCTTCCTGCGTCGGTTTGTCTTCTTTCGCTGGCGCGTCGTTGGGCTGGCTGTCAGACGCGGGGGCTGACGTCTCTTCGCCACCGTCTGTGCCGCCTTCAACCTCCAGCTCAACGATGTCGTCGCCTTCGGAGACGCTATCGCCTTCTTTGACCAGCACTTTGAGCACCTTGCCGCCTTTCGGGGCCGGGACGTCCATGCTGGCTTTGTCAGATTCCAGGGTGATTAGGGTGTCTTCCGCTTCAATGACGTCGCCTTCTGACACCGCAATCTCGATGATTTCGACATCGGTATCGCCACCGATATCGGGAACTTTGATGATTTCGCTACTCAAGGTCGCGCTCCTTCCAAATCGGATCGAGCCGGCGGGCGTTTGCCCGCCGGGCAGCGGTTTAGCTGGTCAGCGGGTTTGGCTTGCTGGCATCAATGCCATACTTCTTCAGCGCCTCGCCGACGTGCTTGCGATCAAGCTCACCACGGTCTGCCAGCGCGCGTAGCGCCGCCACGGTGACGAAGTAGCGGTCTACTTCAAAGAAGTAGCGCAGCTTCTCGCGGGTGTCGGAACGGCCAAAGCCGTCCGTGCCCAGCACGGTGTACTCGCTAGGCACCCAGGCACGCACCTGGTCGGCGTAGAGCTTCATGTAGTCGGTGGAGGCAATCACCGGGCCGTCACGGCCTTCCAGGCACTTCGTCACGTGGGGCTTGTTGGCTTCAGCGTCCGGGTTCAGGAAGCCTTCACGCTCCAGCAGCAGCGCTTCGCGGCGCAGCTCGTTAAAGCTGGTCACGCTCCAGATATCCGCGCCAATGCCCCAGTCGTTGGCCAACAGCTCGGCAGCCGCTTCGACTTCGCGCAGGATGGTGCCAGAGCCCATCAACTGCACGCGGCCTTTGTCGCCCTGGGTTTCGTTGAGCAGGTACATGCCTTTGACGATATCGTCGGTGGGCACGCTCTCAAGCGCGGGGTGCTCGTAGTTTTCGTTCATCACCGTCAGGTAGTAGAAGCAGTTCTCTTTATCGGAGAACATGCGCTTCAGACCATCCTGGAGGATGACCGCCACTTCGTGGGCATAGGTCGGGTCGTAGCTGCGGCAGTTGGGGATGGTGGAGGCTTGAATCAAGCTGTGGCCATCCTGGTGCTGCAGGCCTTCACCGTTGAGCGTGGTACGCCCGGCAGTGCCGCCGACCATAAAGCCGCGGGCTTGCAGGTCACCGGCGGCCCAGGCCAAGTCACCAATGCGCTGGAAGCCGAACATCGAGTAGTAGACGTAGAACGGCAGCAGGGTGACGTTGTTGTTGCTGTAGGACGTCGCGGCGGCAATCCACGCGGACATGGCACCGGCTTCACTAATCCCTTCTTCGAGAATCTGGCCTTTCTGATCCTCGCGGTAGAACATGATCTGGCCTTTATCGACCGGCTCATACTTCTGACCTTCCGAGGTGTAGATGCCAAGCTGACGGAACATGCCTTCCATGCCGAAAGTACGCGCTTCGTCAGGAATAATCGGGACGACATGTTTGCCGAGCTTCTTATCCTTCACCAGACCGTTCAGAACGCGCACGAACGCCATGGTGGTCGAGACTTCGCGCCCTTTGGAACCGACCATTTGCGAGGCAAAGGTTTTGTCTTCCAGGCTGGGGATCTCCAGCGCCTCAAAGTCACTGCGGCGGCTCGGCAGGTAGCCGTTTAAGCGTTCCCGCTGCAGGTGCATGTATTTCAGCTCGGGGGAGTCTTCTTCCGGCTTGTAATAGGGCACATCTTTGAGCTGCTCGTCGGTGAGCGGAATACCGAAGCGGTCGCGGAATTTACGCAACGCCTCGTACTCCATGCTCTTGACCTGGTGGGATTCGTTGGCGGCTTCGCCATCGCCACTGCCCATGCCGTAGCCTTTGACGGTGTGCGCCAGAATGACCGTGGGCTTACCGTTGGTCTGGTTGACCGCTTCGTGGTAGGCCGCGTAGACCTTGAACGGGTCGTGGCCACCGCGGTTGAGCTTCCAGATGTCTTCATCAGACAGGTCGTTGACCATCGCTTCGGTTTCGGGGTACTTACCGAAGAAGTGCTCACGGGTGTACGAACCGCCGTTGGCCTTGTAGTTCTGGTACTCACCGTCGACCGCTTCATCCATGCGCTTTTGCAGGATGCCTTTCTTGTCCTTCTCGAACAGCGGATCCCAGTGACGTCCCCAGACCACCTTGATGACGTTCCAACCGGCACCACGGAACACGCCTTCGAACTCGTCCATGACGCGGGAGTTGCCGCGCACCGGACCGTCCAAGCGCTGCAGGTTGCAGTTGATAACGAAGATCAGGTTATCGAGGTTTTCACGCCCCGCCAGGGAAATTGCGCCCAGTGACTCCGGCTCATCACACTCGCCATCGCCCATGAAGCACCAGATCTTACGGTCGTACATGTCTTTCAGCTCACGGTGATGCAGGTACTTCATCACGTGGGCTTGATAGATGGCCTGAATCGGGCCAAGGCCCATGGACACCGTGGGGAACTGCCAGTAGTCCGGCATCAGCCACGGGTGCGGGTAGGAAGACAGGCCATCGCCGTCGACTTCGCGACGGAATTTGTCCATCTGCTCTTCTGATAAACGGCCTTCCAAGTAGGAACGCGCGTAAATCCCCGGGGCAACGTGGCCCTGGATGTAAATCAGGTCGCCTTCAAAATCGCCTTTGGGGGCGCGGAAGAAGTGGTTAAAGCCAACATCGTACAGCGTGGCCGACGACATAAAGCTGGCAATGTGGCCGCCCAGCCCGGGGTTGGCGCGGTTATTACGGATGACCTGGGCAATGGCGTTGTAACGAATCAACGACCGAATGCGGCGCTCCATAAACAGATCGCCGGGCATCGGTGCTTCGCGATGCACAGGGATCGTATTCCGGTGCGGGGTTGTCACCGAGAAGGGTACCTTCATCCCGTCCCGGCGCAGGCGATCCGCCAAGCGGGTCATCAGGTAGCGGGCACGATCTTCGCCCTCACGATCCAGTACTGATTCCAGGGATTCCAGCCACTCCGTGGTTTCGAGCGGATCGAGATCTTCTCTTGTCTCCAGACTCATAGAGGTCTCTCCGAATGACGATAAA
>NZ_JABUZF010000166.1:0-615 GCF_014897885.1 Halomonas sp. 3D7M
CGAAGGCATGGTGTTCTCTGACCTCAATGAGGTAGAGCGCGCGTTTGGTACGCAGTCTGTGTCGCTGCACGCCCGAGTCAAAGTGCGTCTAGATGAGATCGATATTGAAGAAGAGACCGGCGAGCGCAGTTTCCACCGCCGTATTTACGACACCACCGTCGGTCGTGCGCTGCTGTTCCGCATTCTGCCGGAAGGCGTGCCGTTTGAGCTGATCGACCAGCCGATGAAGAAGAAGGCGATCTCCAGTCTGATCAACGAAGTGTATCGTCGTGCCGGCCTGAAGCCGACCGTCATCTTCGCTGACCAGCTGATGTATACCGGTTTCCGCTTAGCAACGTGGTCGGGTGCCTCTATCGGTGTTAACGATTTCGTTATTCCCGATGCGAAAACCGAGATCGTCGACGCTGCAGAAGCGGAAGTTAAAGAGATCGAAGACCAGTTCTCTTCTGGCCTAGTAACCGCTGGCGAGAAGTACAACAAGGTTATCGATATCTGGTCCAAGGCCAACGATAAAGTTGCCAAGGCGATGATGGTAGGTATCTCTAAAGAGACCGTCATCGACCGTGAAGGCAACGAAGTTGAGCAAGACTCGTTCAACAGCGTCTTTATCATGGC
>NZ_JABUZF010000167.1:0-2598 GCF_014897885.1 Halomonas sp. 3D7M
CGATTACTTGAAAGAGGGAATGACGGTGCATTTTGCAAACCGCTATCGTGATGTGGCCAATGTGGTCTTCACGTAGGCGCTTCAATCGATCGTTAAACAACCGTTTAGTTAAGCCGCCGCACCAAAGAGTGCGGCGTTTTTTTAGGGTTATTCAGAGGTTAAATTCCCTTGCAGCAAGTGATAATAGAGGCAAATCAAAATTAAAAGTCCCCTAGGGAGCCTCTGCATGCGCAACAACCAACCCGTCACTCAGCGTGAGTACACGCTTGACGATGAGACTGTGCTGATTTCACGTTCCGATTTGAAGGGCAATGTGACCTACGCTAACGCAGCGTTTGTCGAGGTCAGCGGCTATACCCGTGATGAATTGATGGGAAGCCCTCACAACCTAATTCGCCACCCGGATATGCCGGAAGCAGCTTATGCAGATTTCTGGAAGACGATTAAGTCAGGTGCGAGCTGGCAGGGTACGGTCAAAAATCGTCGTAAAAATGGTGATCATTATTGGGTCACTGCTAGCGTAGCACCGCTCAGGGATGGCGATCGCATCGTAGGGTATACCTCGTTGCGGCGCAAAGCCCCAGCTCAAAGTATTGCGCTGGCAGAAACCGTCTATAAAGAAATACGCGAAAAAGGTAAATCTCGCCGCTACACGCTGGCGCAAGGGGCGCTAAGGCGCCGTGGTGTGGGAGGCTTTTTTGCTCGCTTTCAGTTTAATAGCCTAAAAGCTAAGTTAACGGGTATGGTCGTAGCCTCCATTATTCTAATGGGATTGGCAGGCGNNATTCTAATGGGATTGGCAGGCGGCCTAGGGATGTACGGCTTAATGGTTTCTGGTGAGCGTCTCGATACGTTAAATCGCTCAGGGCTAGAAGCCGTCGCCAATCTTCAGCGAATAGACCGCCAAATCGGACAGGTTGTAACTCAGTTGGAACCTGCTGTTCGTAACCCTCGGCGGGTTGATGTTGATGCAGTTGCCGCATCAATTAGCGAATATTCTCAATCAATACAAACGCTTTGGAACGAGTATCTTACTGACAGCAATGCCGATTCTGAGCGTCTGCAAGCCTTTAGTGTTGGATTAGCGACCTGGGGAAACAGTGTCGATACCACGTTGACGGCGATCAGTGACGCAAATGGCTTTGCTGCTTTCGAAGCTTTTAACGACGGCGTACAACCTACTACAGAGCAGCTAAGAGAGGGCAGTAGCCAGTTAGTAAGCGATGAGCGAGCAAGTGCGGAAGCGCTAGTGAGTCAGGCACAGCAGGGGCGTCAGCAAATGTTGATTGCTCAAGTGGTGTTGATGGTCATTGGTTTGCTGTTGATGGTAGGTCTCAGTACCGTGATTTTAAGGTCAGTGTTGCGCAGCGTAGAAGGGGCGCGACATATTACTTTTCAAATTGCAGCAGGTAATTTGGCTGCTCGCGAACGTCGTGAAACGAAAGACGAGCTGGGCGAGCTGCTCTATTCGTTGGATACCATGCGCTTTAGCTTGGCGAGTATTGTCGGTGATGTAGAACATCGAGTGTCGGTTGTCACGCCTGCTGTTCAGCAAATTGCCGCTGAAAATGAAGAGCTTGCTTCTCGCACCGAGCAGCAGGCGTCATCACTGCAGCAAACGGCCTCTAGTATGGAAGAAATGACGTCCACGGTGCAGCAAAATACTGAGAATGCTCGCCAAGCGACGGAGCTGGCGGTGCAGAATGCCTCAAGCACCCGCGATACCCGAGAGCAAATGCAGCAGTTGGTCGCAAGAATGCAGCGTATTGCCCAAAGTGCTGAAAAAATGGCGGAGATGATTGGCGTCATTGACGGAATCGCTTTCCAAACGAATATCCTGGCACTCAATGCATCGGTCGAAGCTGCACGTGCTGGAGAGCATGGTCGAGGCTTTGCGGTAGTAGCTAGTGAAGTGCGTAACTTGGCGAGCCGTAGTGCTGATGCGGCCCAAGAAATTCGCAAGATGATTGAAAGTACGACGCAAGAGGTCAGTGGCGGCCGTGGCGCGGTCGAGCAAGCTGAGCGAGCCATCGATAATGTGATGCAGCAGGTCAGCCGTGTCAGTGAGCTGATGGAGTCGATTAGCACCGCCTCAAGCGAGCAAAGCAGCGGTATTGGCCAAATTAATTCCGCGATTGCTGAAATGGATAATGTGACTCAGCAAAACGCCACCAAAGTACAAACCATCGCGGCCTCTGCGGATAATTTAGCGCTAGAGACGTTTGAGCTAGCGAATGTAGTGGATGCCTTCCGTCTGGAAGGCGCCCAGGAAGAAAATATTCACTCTGCCCGGGAAAAGCTACAGCAGGTTAATCAAGCGCAGCGTAAAGCATCACTGAAACTGCCTTCAGGCGCTGCGGCAAGAGAAGTGGCTAGTCAAGATCACTCTGCACAGTGGGAGACGTTTTAACTCTGACAAATTGGCAAGGGAGGTTGCTCTCACCATCTAGTCTCCACGGTGCGCTCATGCCACAATCTAAGGCCGCTGGATTCACTTGCCTGTCGCCAAGAATGCGGTAGGCCACGATAAAGATGTAGAAGAGGACACCATGCCCGAGTATCGCTCCCGTACGACCACCGCCGGCCGTAATATGGCCG
>NZ_JABUZF010000167.1:2637-5669 GCF_014897885.1 Halomonas sp. 3D7M
GCGCGCTACAGGTATGAAAGACGACGACTTCCATAAGCCTATTATTGCGGTTGCGAACTCGTTTACCCAGTTTGTACCGGGCCATGTTCACTTAAAAGACATGGGCCAATTGGTCGCCCGTGAAATTGAAAAAGCCGGCGGTGTGGCTAAAGAGTTCAACACCATAGCGGTAGATGATGGCATCGCTATGGGGCACGACGGCATGCTCTATTCGCTGCCCAGCCGCGATATTATCGCTGATAGCGTTGAGTACATGTGTAATGCCCACTGTGCCGACGCGCTAGTGTGTATTTCCAACTGCGACAAAATTACCCCTGGGATGTTGATGGCTGCTATGCGCCTCAATATTCCGGTCATTTTTGTTTCGGGTGGGCCCATGGAAGCGGGCAAAACCAAGCTGCTAGATCACGGCCTAGATCTGGTCGACGCCATGGTTATGGCGGCTGACGATAGCGTTGATGATGAAACTCTGGCTGAAGTCGAGCGCAGTGCTTGCCCCACCTGCGGCAGTTGCTCGGGTATGTTTACCGCTAACTCGATGAACTGTCTAATGGAAGCATTAGGCTTAGCGCTACCTGGTAATGGTACCGTGCTGGCGACCCATTCAGACCGTCGGCGCCTGTTTGAAACCGCTGGCCATCGCATTGTAGAGCTGGCCAAGCGCTACTATGAAGGCGAAGAAGCCCACCTGCTGCCCCGTGCGATTGGTAACAAAGCAGCGTTCAAAAATGCCATGACGTTAGATATCGCCATGGGCGGATCTACGAATACAATTTTGCATTTGCTGGCGGCGGCCCAAGAAGCGGAAGTCGACTTCTCCATGGCGGATATTGATCGGCTCTCTCGGGAAGTGCCGCAGCTATGTAAGGTGGCACCCAATACCCAGAAATACCATATCGAAGATGTTCACCGTGCGGGTGGCATTATGGCTATTCTGGGCGAACTGGATCGTGCGGGAGTGCTGGACACGTCAGTGCCAACTGTTTACGGCGATAGCCTAAAAGCGGCGCTGGAAGAGTGGGATATTATGCGCTCGCCAAACGCTGAGGTGGTCGAGTTCTTTAAAGCAGGCCCTGGTGGTATTCCAACCCAAACCGCTTTCTCACAAAGCGCCCGCTGGCCAAGCCTAGATGGCGATCGTGCTACCGGTTGTATTCGCGACCTAGCGCATGCGTTCTCAACAGAAGGCGGTTTGGCTGTGCTTTACGGCAACATCGCCCTCGATGGTTGCGTGGTTAAAACGGCAGGCGTTGACGATTCGATTCTCGTGTTCGAAGGCAAAGCCCACGTCGTTGAGTCCCAAGATCAAGCAGTGGCCAATGTATTGGACGGTAAGGTCAAAGAGGGCGATGTAGTGGTCATTCGCTACGAAGGCCCTAAAGGCGGTCCTGGCATGCAGGAAATGCTCTATCCGACCTCGTACTTAAAATCCAAAGGGCTGGGTAAGGCCTGTGCATTGTTGACGGATGGCCGCTTCTCTGGCGGGACTTCTGGGCTTTCCATTGGCCATGTTTCCCCCGAAGCGGCGGCAGGTGGCGCGATTGGTTTGGTTGAGCAGGGCGATACCATTCTGATTGATATTCCCAACCGTACGATTAACGTGCAACTACCTGATTCAGTATTAGCGAAGCGTCGCGAGGCGATGGAAGCTAAAGGCAAAGACGCCTGGAAGCCCGTCGAGCAGCGGCCTCGTAAGGTAACTCCCGCACTGAAAGCCTACGCATTGCTGGCCACGTCAGCAGACAAAGGTGCGGTTCGCGACCTTTCCAAGCTCGACTAGGTGTAGGTACTATGTAAAACAGCCCGTGCAAAGCGGGCTGTTTTATGTGGATTGCTTTATGTGAGCTGCTTTATGCCCAATGCAAACCGTCAAAACGACTAAGGAATGTAATGAAGGCGATTATCAACGTTGGCCTCGTTGGCTATGGATTTGCGAGTAAAACGTTTCATGCGCCACTCATTCAGGCAACGGAAGGCCTGGATTTAGTCGCAGTATCCTCTAGCGATGCCGCCAAAGTGCATGCTGACTTGGATGTTGAGGTTGAGCGCCAAGCACTGGCGTTATGTCAGCGCAGCGATATTGACCTCATCGTTATCCCGACACCTAATGACACGCATTTTCCACTCGCCAAAGCAGCGTTGATGGCGGGTAAACACGTAGTCGTCGATAAGCCGTTTACCGTCACACTTTCAGAAGCCAAGCAGCTAAAAGCGCTGGCGATTGATAAAGAGCGTTTGGTGTCGGTATTTCATAACCGCCGTTGGGATAGTGACTTCCTTACTATTAAAGCGCTGCTTGAAGCCGGCACGTTAGGCCGTGTCACTGGGCTTGAGTCGCGTTTTGATCGTTTTCGTCCTGAAGTTCGTGACCGCTGGCGCGAAAAAGCCACACCAGGTGGGGGAATTTGGTATGACCTAGGCCCTCACTTGCTTGACCAAGCCTGTGAGCTGTTTGGGATGCCAAATGCCATCATGCTAGATCTGGGTGTGCGCAGAGATGACGCTAAAGCCGATGATGACTTTTTAGCGCTGCTGGAGTACGACGGCTGTCGCGTTAGCCTCAGCGCTGGCACGCTGGTTGCCGAATCAACACCGCGCTTCCGCATTAATGGAACGAAAGGTAGCTACCTTAAATACGGTCTAGACCCTCAAGAGGATCGCTTAAAAGCGGGAGAGGTGCCAACGCCTGCCTGGGGTGCTGACGCCCCTGGTACGCTGACCCTTCGCGAGGGCGACGGAGAAGAGGCACCGCTAGTGCGTCATGAGCATGCTACCCAGGCGGGTGACTACCTGGCTTACTATCAAGGCGTGGCCGTCGCGATCCGCGATAAAACGCCGCTGCCTGTTGATATTGACGATGCGCTACGGAGCATGACGCTCTTGGAAGCTGGTCTAGACAGCCACCGCCAACGCCGCTGGATACCGCTAAAACACCATTTGTAAGCAGTTGGGACGGCTGCCTCTGGGCGTCGTTCCGCTACCTTCCGCGGGTGCCTCATTCGCTCGTTCCTCGCGAGATTCGTTACCCAATG
>NZ_JABUZF010000173.1:0-5946 GCF_014897885.1 Halomonas sp. 3D7M
GGGTAACGGCCTTGTTCGGTGACCACCTCTTGTGAGTTGCGGTCGATCTCAATAACGGCTTCGCTTGTGCGCAGTTCAACGCCGCTGGTGGCGTAGTAATCCGCTTCGCAAAGCGCGAGCGAATCGGCATCGCGGCCGCTGAAGTATTCAGAGAGATGTACACGGTCATAAGCGCGATGGCGCTCTTCGCCAAACACGGTGACCTGATAGCGCTCAAGGGCGCCGTTATCGACGAGCTGCTCGACCAGGTGGTGGCCGACCATGCCATTACCAATAATAATAAGCTGCTGTTGGGTAGACATTTAAGCCGCCTCCGACGTTGTAGAAGAAGAGTGTTTTGAAGAAGATTGTTTTGAAGAGAGCTCAGAAGAATCAGGACTGTGTATAGATGCCGCTTCGCGTAGCGCCTCGACATCAGCACCACCAAAGAGTAGGGCTTGGCGGTAAGCGTTGAGATCGGTGCCCGCGAGCGCCTGCTCGAAGTACCAGGGGCCTTGGCTGGTGTCGCCGTAAAGCACCGCGCCTTCTATCTGGCCGTTGCGCAGCAGCAGGCGGCGATAGTCGCCGCGCTCAAGGTCGTGGTAATTCAGTACTTCATGCTCGGCGCTGGCCTCGGTGGGGCCAAAAGCGTAGAGCGCTACACCACTGATTTTGAGTTTGGTGGCGCTGGGGGCATCTGCGTAGCCTTGGGAATGCGTGCCGCACAGCGTCGCGGCGAGCACTTCTACCTGTCGCCAGATCGGCTCCACTAAACCGTAGGTGGTGCCCTCGAATTGGCAGCATTCGCCCAGCGCTGAGATCGTCGGGTCGCTGGTGGTGAGCCATTCGTCCACCACAATCGCTTGATCCGTGCGCAGACCTGCCTGGCGGCCAAGTTCCGCATTAGGGGTAATGCCCGCAGCAACGATCACGCTGGAGGTGTTCAACTGGCGGCCATCGGCGAGATGCACCTTGGTGACCCGGCCCTGGCCATCACTCTCTAGCCGCGCTAGCTGCACGCCAGTGATGATCTGTAAACCGCGCTGAGTGAGAGTGTCTTTAAGCAGGTGGGCGGCAGTTGCATCCAACTGGCGGTTCATCAGCCGCTCGCTGCGCTGGAGCACGCTTACGTTGATGCCGCTGCCGCGTTTACGTAACCCCTCAGCCGCTTCAAGACCCAGTAGGCCACCGCCAATCACCACTGCATCACCACCCTTTTGAGCAATGGCTTCTAGTGATTCGGCATCTTGCAGGTCGCGAAAGCCGTGTACGCCCTCAAGCTCAATACCAGGAATGTCGGGCAGCGCTGGGTGCGACCCGGTGGCGATGACTAAATGATCGTAATCAAGCGATCGGCCGCTATCCGTGGTCAATGTTTGGCTTGCGCGATCAAGCGTCTCGACCTTTTCACCCAGTATCAGCGTGACGCCCTGGTCGGCGTACCACTGGGCATCGCGCAGGGAAAGTGCCTCCTGCTGCATTTCACCGGCCAGCAGTGGCGAAAGCAGAATACGGTTGTAGGCAGGGGTTGGCTCTGCACCAATCACCGTGATTCGCTGGGGGTGTGTGGGCTGTTTTACCAATGCCTCAATTAGGCGGTGGCTTGCCATACCATTGCCAATGATCACCAGATGGACGTTTTGATGATCGTTGGGCGAGCACCGGGAAGTGGTTTCCATGGGGGGCTCCTCTATGTCTTTGCGGCTGCTTGAGCACCAAACAAAAAACGCCCCTGTCTCGCACCTCTTTGCAAAGCATTGCAAAAGCGTACGTAACAGGGGCGTCGTTGCCCGATAGCGTCTTTTTAAACGCGCGACAACCGCCATTGGCTGCCAACTGATTAAAAACCTTACGCTGTCTGAAGCAAAGAGCTGGCCAACTGGCCATCTAGCATGTTTTTTTAAATAACTTCAGCTATTTAGATGTGATTGGTGGAAGGTCGGTGACACGACTCTTCGGATAGGCTGCACGGTGATGGTGCGAAAAGGGCGGTGGCGTGCACTCTCACACACCGTTTAGCGTGTGCAGAGTGTAAAAAAGAACGTCGTGAAATGGTTTTTTATTTTTTAAGTTTTTGTTTTTAAATTATTAAATTTAGATTAATCAGTTTTCGGCTTGGCTTTTGCAGTTTCCAAGGCAATAAGTAAGTTAACAAGCAATAAGCACTCATTGCTAGGCGATGGCAGAGAACAATTCCAAAGCTATTAGAAAAATAACGAGTCGTTAGAAAATGTGTAGCTGTTAGAGATTTGGCAGATGTAAAAGTCTGTAGTGGTAAAAACTAGTTTGCACCGCTGAAGGTGCGCTGTGGCAACGACGTCCAGCCCTCTTCTCTCAATGCGTTTATAAAGCGCATTAGAGAACGGGACTGGGCGTTTTTTTATGCTCGGCATTTATATACGTATATACGGCGTTCAGGCTCGACCCGAGGAGGTGTTATGCGAGGGGCAAAAGCAGGGCAGCAGTCCACAACGACGCAGCAAGCCAAAACCACATGCCCCTACTGCGGCGTTGGCTGTGGCGTGACGGCAACTGTTGAAGCGGGCACGCTGAGCGCTGTCGAGGGCGATCGCGAGCATCCGGCTAACTACGGGCGTCTGTGCGTCAAAGGTTCTGCGCTACATGAAACCTTGGGACAACAGGGGCGGTTGACGCACCCGCGTGTAGATGGGGTTGAAGTCTCCTGGGATACCGCCCTAAGCACCACTGCCGAACGCTTAAACATTCTGCGGGCCGAGTATGGCAACCATAGCGTGGCAGCGTATCTTTCCGGCCAGTTGTTAACTGAGGATTACTACGTTGCCAATAAGCTATTTAAAGGCTTTTTGGGCACGCCCCATTTAGATACTAACTCGCGGTTGTGTATGGCCTCGGCGGTGGTTGGTTACAAGCGCGCCTTCGGCGCGGATGCGGTGCCGTGTAACTACGAAGATTTGGAAGAGGCGGAACTGATCGTGCTGGTGGGGTCCAACTTGGCTTGGAATCATCCGGTGCTCTATCAGCGGATTAAGGTTGCTAAAGAGCGCAATCCGCTGATGCGTTTGGTGGTGATCGACCCACGAGTCACCGATAGCTGTGAAATAGCCGATCTCTATCTGGGGATTAAGCCAGGCAGCGATGCTTACCTGTTTAATGGCCTGCTGGCGTGGATGGCGCAGCGTCGCAAGCTCGATACCCTCTATCTTGAGCGCCACACCGAAGGGGTTGACGATGCCCTGGCGGCGGCTCAGCAAACCGCGGGCTCGGTAGCGGAGGTAGCGGCGGCTTGTGATGTCGACCCCGAGCGCCTGGAAACCTTCTACTACTGGTTCGCCAGTCAACTGCATGTGGTCACGCTTTACTCCCAGGGCGTCAACCAGTCTTCAAGCGGTACCGATAAGTGCAACGCAATTATTAACTGCCACCTGGCTGGCGGCAAAATCGGTTTGCCGGGGGCTGGGCCGTTCTCGATTACTGGCCAGCCCAATGCCATGGGAGGGCGCGAAGTGGGCGGGCTTGCCAACCAGTTAGCCGCGCATATGGATTACCACACCCCAGGCGCCCCGGATTTGGTCAGCCGCTTCTGGGCTACCCACAGCCTTACACCGATCCTGCCGGAAGAGCCTGGTTATAAAGCAGTGGAGCTGTTTGAGGCCATTGAGCGTGGCGAAATAAAAGCGCTGTGGGTGATGGCCACCAATCCCGCCATCAGCCTTCCCGATGCTGCGCGGGTGCGTGCTGCGCTGGAAAAGTGCCCGCTGGTGATTGTTTCCGAGTGCGCTGCCCATACTGACCTGCTGCCTTATGCCGATATCGTGCTGCCTGCCTCGGGGTGGTCGGAAAAAGATGGCACCGTTACTAACTCCGAGCGGCGTATTTCTCGCCAGCGGGGCATGCTGCCGCCACCAGGTGAGGCTCGTCATGACTGGTGGATTCTCTGCGAGGTGGCCAAACGCCTGGGGTTTGCTGAGGCGTTTAACTACGCGCATCCCTGGGAGATTTTCGACGAGCACGCCAAGCTCTCTGGGTTTGAAAACGGTTCGGTGCCTGATAGCCCGCAGCGGTTGTTTGATATCTCAGGCTTAATAGGGTTGGGCCGGGAGGGTTACGACGCCTTAGCACCCATTCAATGGCCGGTCACGAAAGCCACACCCCATGGCACTGCTCGGCTGTTTGAGGATGGCGAATTTGCCACCGCCAATGGTCGCGCCAAGCTGCTGGCGATCAAGCCCCAAGGGCCTGAACAGGCGCTGAGTGCCGCTTACCCGCTGCGGCTGAACACTGGCCGGATTCGTGATCAGTGGCACACCATGACCCGCACCGCTCGTTCACCGCGGTTAATGAATCACCGTGCCGAACCCTTTATGGATGTGCATCCAGAGGATGCCCGCACTGCCGGTGTTATGGATCAAGGGCTGGCGGTGTTAACCGCCGCGAAAGGTGAGTTTCGCGCTCGGGTGCGGGTCTCCAATGCCCAGCGCCGTGGTGAGGTCTTTGTACCCATCCACTGGACTGACTGCTTCACCCAGCAGGCCAGAAGCAGCGTGCTGATCGACAGCATTACAGATCCGCTCTCTGGGCAGCCGGAATCGAAGCACGGCGCCGTAGCGCTGGCGCCGCTTGCTACTGATTGGCAGGCCACCTTATTGGTTGCCGAAGGGGCAGCGCAATCAACACCTTGGTGCACCAGTGCCTACTGGACACGTATTCCCATGCGCGGCTGCCAGCGCTGGCAGCTTGCCAATACGCAGTCGGTTAATGACTGGCTAGCGCAGCTGAAAACGTGGCTGCCCGGCGACGTATCGGTCGTCAGCCAAGACCCCACTAACGGAAGGCTGCGCGCTGCCTGCGTGGAAAACGATCAACTGCGCTGGTGGCTGATGGTTGGCCCGCCCAACGAGTTGCCAGGGTTGGCGTGGCTGGAAGCACGTTTCAACGAGGCGGCGCTGAGCGATACCCACCGTCGCCGCCTATTAGCTGGCTGCGACGACGGCGCCACGGATACCGGCCCGGTGGTGTGCAGCTGCCATCAAGTAGGCCAAACCACCATCGTCAATGCCATCCGTGAGGGCGATATCAGCGTAGAAGCGTTGGGCGCCAGGCTTGCCTGTGGCACCCAGTGCGGTAGCTGTATTCCCGAATTGAAATCACTTATTGAAGAGGAGCGGCCCAATGCCCGCACTAAGCAACCCCTTGCTACTGAAGTGGTTTAACGCCGTTATGCGGTTGTCGCACCGCGCGCTAACGCCGTGGGTCCAGCAGGCTGCAGACATACGTTTGCCACTGCGTGGCGAGTGCCGCGCCGGGCAGGTTTACTTGGTCGGCGCAGGCAGCGGCGATGCAGAACTGTTAACCCTCAAGGCCGCACGCTTGCTTATGCAGGCGGACGCCGTGGTGTATGACCGTTTGGTGGGCGATGACGTGCTGGCGCTGATTCCTAACGGCAGCGAGCGCTACTACGTGGGCAAAGCCCGCGGCCATCACAGCGTACCTCAAGCTGAGATCGGCGAGCTGATGGTCAAACTCGCCCGCGAAGGTAAATCGGTGGTGCGCTTGAAGGGCGGCGACCCGGCGGTATTTGCGCGGATGGGGGAAGAACTGGATGCCCTGGCCGCTGCCGAGATCCACGCTGCCATTGTGCCAGGGATTACCGCGGCCTCTGCCGCCGCGGCCTGCATGGGTATTCCGCTCACTGATCGTGGCCATGCGCAGCAGCTACGCTTTGTGACTGCCCAGCTATGCCGCGAAGACGGCACCCCAGATTGGTCGTCGCTGGCGCGCAAGGATGAAACCCTGGTGTTTTATATGGGCCTTTCAAAAGTGAGTGCAATTTGCCACGGCCTGCGCCAAGCGGGCCTGCCGGATGAGTGGCCGATCATGCTGGTGGCTAATGCCAGTCAGCCCGAGCAGCAGTCGCTGGTGGGCTCGCTTGCGGATATGCCCGAGAGGCTCGCCGCCACACCCTTGCCATCCCCCTGCTTGATTGTG
>NZ_JABUZF010000173.1:5997-6228 GCF_014897885.1 Halomonas sp. 3D7M
CGCCCGCTGCCCTAGCCACCAATTTCTGCTCTGCACAGCAAACCACGCCTTAACGGCAGGGTTTGCTGTGCTTGTTTGACTCTTCTGACCCTTACAATCAGCTACCAAGGAAACGCTCTCTATGTCCTACTTATTGCCTGCCGAATTTGCTACCAAGATGGTCGATGCTGGCGAAGCCAAGCTGCATATGTCTACCCGTGATGCGCTGATTCGCGCTTTTATGGCGGGGGC
>NZ_JABUZF010000173.1:6252-13620 GCF_014897885.1 Halomonas sp. 3D7M
CGGGGGCTATATTGGCCATCGCGGCGGTATTTGCGGTGACCGTAGCAGTGCAAACCGGCTACCCGATTATCGGCGCCATCCTGTTTCCGGTGGGCTTCTCGATACTCTATCTAATGGGCTTTGATCTGTTGACCGGGGTATTTGTGTTAACGCCGCTGGCGTGGCTGGATAAACGGCCTGGGGTGACGATTAATCGTATTCTCAAGCACTGGGGCATTGTGTTTATCGGTAATTTTGGTGGCGCATTAACGGTCGCCTTTCTAATGACGATTGTGTTTACCTACGGCTTTAGCACCGAACCTAGCGAAGTAGGGCGGGTCATTGGTGAAGTAGGTGAAGGGCGCACGGTGGGTTACAAAGAGTATGGCGCTGGCGGCATGGCGACTATTTTTATTCGCGGCATATTGTGCAACTGGATGGTGTCTCTTGGGGTTGTGGGGGCGATGATCTCAACTACGGTGAGCGGTAAGGTAATTGCCATGTGGATGCCGATTATGCTGTTCTTCGGTATGGGCTTTGAGCACTCGGTGGTCAACATGTTTCTGTTTCCATCTGGGCTGATGATGGGCGGTAACTTCTCGATTATGGATTACCTGATCTGGAACGAAATTCCGGTAGTGCTGGGTAACTTGATCGGTGGTTTGGCGTTAACAGGGCTCACGCTCTACACCACTCACGTGCGTACCGCGCCGCAAAAAGCCCTATGATCTGATAGGCAGTAGTTTGTCATTAACCAAGCCTTCGCTCCGGCGGAGGCTTTTTTTAGGGGAAGCATAATGGCAGCGCTGACCATTTCGCTCGGCCAGCACTCTGATAAAGGGCGCAAGCCCAGCAATCAGGATTTTTACGGCGCTTATCTACCCAGCGAACCCTTGCGCGCCACCAAAGGTATTGCGATCGCGTTGGCGGATGGGATTAGCAGCAGTGAGGTAAGCCGCGAGGCGAGCGAAGCAGCGGTGGGCGGGTTTTTAACAGACTACTACGCCACCCCAGCTACCTGGGCGGTTAAGACCTCCGCCCAGCGGGTGCTGCAGGCCACCAATGCATGGCTTTATGCCCAAACCCGGCAAAGCCAGTATCGCTACAACCTGGATCGTGGCTATGTGTGTACCCTCAGCGCGATGGTGATTAAATCCACCACTGCGCACCTGTTTCACGTCGGCGATAGCCGAATCTATCAGCTCGCTGGTAATACGTTGGAGCCACTGACCGAGGATCACCGCTTCTGGGCATCCCGGGAAGTCAGCCATTTAAGCCGCGCCATGGGGGCCAGCCAGCACCTGGAGCTGGATTATTGCGCCGTATCGCTGAACGTGGGCGATGTGTTTGTACTCACTACCGACGGTGTTTATGAGTGGCTAAGCAGCGCCGAAATGGCCGCGCTGATTCACGCCCATTGGGGCGATCTCGATGCAGCGGCTGAGGCGCTAATCGTGGCTGCAATCGACAAAGGCAGCGACGATAATCTCACCGTGCAAATTGTGCGCATTGATTCGCTGCCTGAGCGCCACGCTAATGAGCTCTACGCGGCGCTGAGTACACTGCCGTCACCGTCTGAACTGCGCGCAGGAAGCGAGCTGGACGGCTACCGCATTGTGCGTCAACTGCATGCCAGTAGTCGCAGCCATGTCTACCTGGCGGAAGATGTCGCCAGTGGCGAGAAGGTGGCACTAAAAACCCTCTCAACCGAGCTAAGCCAAGATCCCGAGAGTATCGAGCGGTTTGTGCGCGAAGAGTGGATTGCACGGCGCATCGACAATCAGCACGTGCTTAAAGCCCCCATCCAAGAGCGCCCTCGCCACTACCTTTACACCGTGCTGGCGTATATTGAAGGACAAGCCTTGACCCAGTGGATGCGCGACCATCCTAACGCTGAATTAGCCATCGTACGCCCCATTATCGAGCAAATCGCCAAAGGGCTGCGCGCCTTTCATCGGCTGGAAATGCTGCATCAGGATTTACGCCCCGATAACGTCATGATCGATAGCCACGGAACGGTGAAGCTGATTGATTTTGGCGCTGCCAAGGTGGCGGGTCTTGCTGAAGAGGTCAGTGCGGCTAGCGACGATATTCTAGGTACCGCCCAGTACACCGCGCCGGAGTATTTTCTGGGTGAAGGCGGCACGCCCCGTTCGGATCAGTACTCACTGGCAGTGATTACCTATCAGATGCTAACCGGCACGCTGCCCTATGGTACCGAGGTGGCCAAAACTCGCACCCGGGCGGCGCAACATAAGCTTGCTTACCAATCGGCGCTAAGCGAAAATCGTCAGTTACCCGCTTGGGTGGATGAAGTGCTCAAAAAAGCCTTGCATCCTAACCCTCACTACCGTTACCTGGCGCTTTCGGAGTTTGTCTTTGAGCTTCACTCGCCAAGCCCAGGGATGCTCAATCGCGCTAAACAGCCTCTACTGGAGCGCGATCCAGTGCTTTTTTGGAAAGGCGTCTCGTTGGCGTTGGCTATTGTCGTGATTGCACTGCTCGTCGTTAAGTGAGGCTGAGAGCGTGAATCATTACTCATCACTGAGAGGAGCGTCCACATGCGTGCGCTAAGCAAACAACTAACCCGGAAATGGCTTGAGGCCTTTATGCGCCTCAGTCAGCGGGTGTTAGCGCCCTTTGGTCGCGAGTCAGCCGAGCGCTTACGCCTACCACTAAGCGGTGAGTGCCGTTCTGGAACGGTGTATTTAGTCGGTGCAGGAAGTGGAGATATGGAGCTGCTCACCCTGAAAGCGGCGCGACTGTTAATGCAGGCTGATGCGGTGGTCTATGACCGTTTAGTGGGCGACGATGTGCTGGGGCTGATACCGCCAGGTACTGAACGCTATTACGTGGGGAAAGCAAGCGGGCATCACAGCGTGCCTCAGGATGAGATAGGTGCATTGATCGTCTCGCTTGCTCAGGCGGGTAAGTCAGTTGTACGTTTGAAAGGTGGCGACCCTGGCGTATTTGGGCGTATGGGCGAAGAACTGGGGGCGCTAGCGAATGCCTCGATATCTGCTGAAATAGTGCCAGGTATTACCGCTGCCTCGGCGGCCGCTGCGGGGATGGGGATTCCGCTAACAGATCGTGGCCATGCCCAGCAGCTGCGCTTTATTACGGCGCAACTGTGCCGAGAAGGCGGTACGCCGGACTGGGCAACCCTTGCCCGTCAGGATGAAACCCTAGTGTTCTATATGGGGCTTTCCAAAGTAGATGCTATCTGCCACGGCCTTCGCCAAGCGGGCCTGCCCGATACGTGGCCCATTATGTTGGTGGCCAATGCTAGCCAGCCCGAACAGCAATCGTTGGTGGGCACGTTGGCGGATATGCCCATGCGACTCGCTGCTCAACCGTTACCCTCGCCATGCCTGATTATGGTGGGCAGCGTGGTGAGCATGGTGGCGGAAAGTCCTGCCGCGAGCACGTTAACCACCCGTGGTGATTAAGCGCCCTAAGCATCTTGGGAACTTGGCCGATCTCATTGGGTCATACAAGCGGCGAAACCAATAGGAACGGCAGGCGGTGGAAGCAAATGCGCTGCTTAATAAACGATTGTTAATGGCTATTTTTTAAAGACTGTTTTTTCAAAGACTGTTTTGCAAAGGATGAGGAGTACACCGTGAAAAAAGGCAAGATACGCGATAACGCACTGAAAGCGCAGCTGCGAACGCCTATGTTCAAAATGCAGCAGCAAACACCGAAAAAAGGAAAGGGTAGTTACTCCCGTAAAGGTAAGAGTGATGGGCGAGGGTATCGCCAAGCCGCTTGAGTAGGCGTTTTGGCGATGCCTTCCCCAGGCATCTTATTGCTCGGCCTTTTTACCGAGCAACTCTCATCAGCTTCGCCGACCTCTTAAGGTCGGCTTTTTTAATGGGATTTGATGTGCGCGCATTAATAAAACGCCCCGGCCACTTCCTGTGACCGGGGCGTTAGCTATGTCAGGCTGCTCCCGCAGTGTGGACACGTTTCATAGGCATCGCGGGTTTCGGCCTGGTGGCGTTGATTGCGCTGACTTGGTTCCTCTACACCGTGAATAGATACCAGTTGGCCCTGCTCCCAGCGTAAGCCAATATCTTTTAACAGGTGCGAGTTGTGGAGACGTGGGTTTTCGTAAAGACGCCGCTGAGTGCGATAGTGCTTAACGGCGTTGAATAACTTGCGGGTAATTGTTGCCACTGCCATGGGATCGGTCTCCTGGGTTAGGAGGCCGGGCAACATCGCGATCAGGGAGTATCAAAGGTAACGATAAAACACATGGCCGCGACATCTGCCGCGGCCAATTTTCTCACTACATTTCTGGCGCGCGACAACAATAAGCCGATACCGAATTATTAATAACTCGGTGCAGCTTATTCATTCGGGTCGCGGGGATTTGCCAGCGCATGAGAAGGTCTCTGAAAAGTCTCGTTAATAAAAATAAAGCTACTTTTTAAAAGTAGCCTTTATCTTTTAACCGATGCTTATAGGAGCGTCAACAGTTAAGAAACCTCTGATTAACTATTACGCTTGGCCATACTGCGTTAAAAATCGCCTCAAAATGCTCATTTACAACTCGTAAACTCCGCTTTTTCGTTGATTTTTGCCTTGTCTGGCCTGCGCTCATCACATTAATCAGAGGCTCCTTCAGTTAACGATAACCCTTGGCTTGAAGCCGAAACAGTTTTGCATACCGACCATTACAAGTAAGCAGTTCTTCATGGGTGCCGCGTTCAATAATACTCCCTTGGTCAATCACAATGATCTGGTCGGCGCTGCGCACTGTCGAAAAACGGTGGGAAATTAAAATCGTCATTTTATCGTGGCTATGCTCGCGAAAGCGGGCGAATACTTCTGCTTCCGCTGCGGCATCCATCGCTGCGGTAGGCTCATCCAGCACTAAAATATCGGCATTGTGGCGCATATAAGCGCGTGAAAGTGCTACTTTTTGCCATTGCCCACCTGAAAGCTCCTGGCCATTTTTAAACCAACGCCCTAGCTGGGTTTGGTAGCCATGTGGCATGCGGTCGATAAAGCTATCCGCCATGCCATCGTGAGCGGCTTGCTGCCAGCGTTCTTGGTCATCAAAGGCTTGAGTGTCGCCAACCCCAAGGTTTTCGCCAACAGAGAGTTGGTAACGCACAAAATCTTGGAAAATAACCCCAACCCGCATCCGTAATGCCTGGGTATCCCAGTGCTTGAGGTCACTACCGTCCAGCAAAATGCGTCCTTTGGTCGGGTGGTAGAGCCGCGTTAATAGCTTAATCAGCGTGGTTTTGCCCGAGCCGTTTTCCCCGACTAATGCAATACTTTTGCCCGGCGCTAAATGTAGCGAAATATTGTGCAGTACGTCGCTGCCACCGGGGTAGGCAAAGCTGACGTGTTCGAAGCGTAACCCATCACCTGGTGCTATACCTTTGGTGAGGTGGCCTTCTTCACCTTCGGTGGGTTGCTCGAGGTATTCGTAAAGATTGGAAAGATAGAGGTTGTCTTCGTACATACCGCTAATAGCAGTCAAACTTGCTGAAAGGGCGCTTTGGCCTTGTTTAAATACCATCAAATACATGGTCATTTGGCCAAGGGTAAGCGCGCCCGCGACAGTTTCAATCACTACCCAGGCGTAGGCAGCGTAAAATGTCAGCGTGCCTAACAGGCCAAGGATAAATCCCCAGCCTTCCCGACGTAACGTTAGGCGGCGGTCTTCGGCAAATAGTTTGGTAAAGATATCCCGGTAACGCTGGAGAAACAGACCTTCTAAGCCGAAGAGCTTTACCTCTTTGATACTGTCTTCCCGAGCAAGCACCGTTTCTAGGTATATTTGCATACGGGTTTGCGGTGAGCGCCAGCGAAATAGCCGAAAGGCATCGCCGGAAAACTTCGCTTCTGAGAGAAACACGGGCAATGCTCCCACCACCAAGATGAGTAACGCCCAGGGGGAGAACTGCACCAGTAGAAACCCGAAGCTAGCCAGTGAAATAGCATTTTGTAGCAACCCGAAAGTTTTATTCACCAGCGCGAGCGGGCGCGTAGACGCTTCCCGCCGTGCCCGAGTGAGCTGGTCGTACAATTCTGAATCTTCAAACTGGCTGAGTGATAGAGTGCCCGCTTTCTCTAGAATCATCACATTAACTTTCTGGCCCAGCAGCGCACGCAGTAGCGATTGCTGGGCCGAAAGGCCGCGTTGTGCCAGGGCAATAAACGCAATAATCAGCCCTTCCAAGGCGACTAAGCCTAATACAGGCGTTAGTGTTTCCCAGAGGTTGGGCGAACTCGCCGCCTGATAGCTTTCCATCGCCGCCACGACGCCATCCACAATCAGTTGGCCGACCCAGGCAGCCACGGCAGGTAGAACCCCTGCCACTAAGGTGCATAACGCTAAGCCCAGCATCATCCAGCGCGAGGTTTCCCACACTAGTGCAAGTGCACGTCGGCTATAGCGGAACACACTAAAGAAACCGCTCAGCGGTGAAGGAGAGGCAGTGTCGGACGGTAATGGCGGCATAGTGAGACAGGCAAGTACCTAGCAAGAAAGAGTGCCATGATGCGACGCTTTGGCGTTGATAGCCAGCCTACTGCTGTGCAGTGCGTAAACTGCCCAGCAGTAGGTGGAGATCAAACTATATTGCAAAGCGGATATTGAAAGGTCGTGTGAACGTTGGGTGAACAAAAATTTAAAGAGGCAGTACCGCGCCATCGGTGCGCGGCTCGGTACCGCCTTGGAGCACACCGCTGTCAGGGTCGCGTAGAATGATTTGACCCCGGCCAAAAGTAATGGAGTCGGCGACTTTAACGATGTGATGCCCGCGGCGGGCTAGGGCAAGTGCTAAGTGGTTGGGGAAGTCAGCTTCGACTTCAATTGTTGTGCCGTTGGTCCACTTCCAGCGCGGCATATCTAGTGCTGCCTGTGGGTTTAGGTGATCCTCTAGCATCGCTGTTACTACCTGCACATGACCTTGGGGCTGCATGTAGCCACCCATCACGCCGAAGGGCCCAACGGCTTGGTTATCTTTGGTGATAAAGCCGGGGATAATAGTGTGGTAAGTGCGTTTGCCGGGGGCTAACGCGTTGGGATGTTGTGGATCAAGGGAGAATGACCAACCACGGTTTTGCAGGCTGATGCCGGTGCCAGGCACGACCATTCCAGAGCCAAAGCCTTCAAAATTGCTTTGAATAAATGACACCATATTACCGTCATCATCCGCTGTTGCTAGGTAGACGGTGCCGCCCTTTAGCGGATTGCCATGGACCGGGTTAATGGCGTCTTGGCCAATAAGACCTGCGCGTTGCGAGAGATAATCACTCGATAGCATTTGCTCAACGCTGGGTTGCATTGCGGAGCATTCAGTAATGTAGCGTAAGCCATCTACGTAACCCA
Source organism: Halomonas sp. 3D7M (assembly GCF_014897885.1). NCBI lineage: Bacteria > Pseudomonadati > Pseudomonadota > Gammaproteobacteria > Oceanospirillales > Halomonadaceae > Halomonas > Halomonas sp. 3D7M. The sequence continues at coordinate 13,586 of NZ_JABUZF010000173.1, forward strand.
GTTTTGTTGCTTCGATACGGCGGGGAAGGGGTTCC
>NZ_JABUZF010000173.1:13640-25079 GCF_014897885.1 Halomonas sp. 3D7M
CCACCGGATCTGTCGATTGGTCATCTAGTGACTCAAGAATCCCCAGCGCTTGAAGCACAATTAACCCACTGCCGTTTGGGGGGATTTCCCAAATATCATGGCCCCGATACCGGATACTGATGGGGTTGACCCATTCTGGCTTGAATGCTTGTAAATCTTCTTTGCGTAAGAAGCCGCCATGCTGACGTGAAAAGGCGTCCATCGCATCTGCTAGGCTTCCTTGATAAAACGCATCTGCGTGGCTGTTGGCAATTTCACGCAGCGTTTTTGCCATATCTGGAGAACGCCAAACATCACCCGCTTTGGGAGCCTGGCCATTGGAAGTAAAGTGCGTAAACCAGGGGATAAACTCTGCTGCTTGGTATTGACCATAGCGCTTTACGGCGCTTTCCCATAGCTGACTCGCTACTGGAGATACAGCAAAGCCTTCTTCGGCTAATTCTATAGCTGGCGCTAACAACTGCTCAAACGGCAGTTTACCAAAACGCTCTGAAAGCGCAGCCCAAGCGCCAGGCGCACCAGGCACGGTGACCGGGACTAACCCATGGGCAGGCATTTCCTCATGGCCCAGGGCCTTGACGGCATCACATGAAATACCCTTTGGAGCAGGGCCGCTAGCATTGAGGCCATGTAGCTCACCTTTTACCCATACTAGAGCAAAGGCATCGCTACCAATACCGTTCGAGGTCGGCTCAACAACGGTTAAAGCAGCCGCTGTCGCAATGGCAGCATCAATGGCATTGCCGCCTTTTCGTAAAATATCAACACCTACCTGCGCAGCAAGCGATTGAGATGTCGCGACCATCCCGCGTTTGCCAAAGGTAACCATGCGACGTGAAGCGGAAGGGTAATAGTGTGGATCGTAGTGCATGCCAGTCCTCGCATTTTTTGTTAGCTAATAAAAAGAGCGCCGTAAATTAATGCACCCATAACCACAAAGGCGGGGTGCATGTTGAAGCGCAATAAGGCGATAGCGGCCGCTATGCCGATAATCAGCGTATGGATAGCCCCGCTGGTGTTAAGGCTTTCGAGTAGAAAGCCCAAGGTTAACCACGCCATCATGATGGCGATGACCGGGCGTACCCACTGGCTCATACGCTTGACACGGGGAGAGTCACGATGACGGTAAAGCAGCCCCAGTGCCCCCAGCATCAGCATTAAAGAAGGAATAACCGTGGCAGAAACAGCCACCAATGCACCGCCAATGCCAGCGATGTCATAGCCAACATAGCCTGCCATTTTGGTTGCAATAGGGCTGGGGAGTGCGTTGCCCAAGGCCAGGGTTTCGGCGAACTCTTGAGAGGTCATCCAGCCATAACGGCCAACCACCTCGGCTTCAACAAGAGGAATAATCGCGGGACCGCCGCCATAGCCAATAATGTTAGGAATGAAAAACGCTAAGAAAAGCTCCCAGTAGATCATGCCGAGCCCTCGACGCGTTTTTTACCCGTTGGGCGCAGCATGGCTGTTAGCAAGATGGCACCAATTACCCAGCCAGGGTGGACACCCAGCCAATAAATTAATCCACCTGCAATGACTGCCATGAGCGCGCTTGCTAGCCAACCAAGAGCAGCTTGAGATTTGTCGAAAAAATCCCAGGTTAATTGCCCCATCATAATCATAACGACAGGAATAACTGCCTGCCCCATGCCGCGTATCCAGGCAACGTCGCGATAGCGACTAAAAATGCCGAGCATGACAATCATTGCCACAATCATAGGCACAATCACGGCAATAACCGCCGCAATGCAACCACTGATACCGCCAACCCGGTAGCCGATATAGCCGGGCATCTTAGTCGCGATAGGACCGGGCAGCGTGTTGCCGATGGCAAGTACGTCGGCAAACTCCTCATCGGTTAGCCACTTGTGCCGCGTCACAACTTCAGCATGTACTAGCGGTATCATGGCAGGCCCCCCGCCGAAGCCGAGGATGCCAACACGCAAGAAAGCCCAAAAGAGTGCCGACTGTTTCATATGCCCAGTGCCATTAGCAGCGGCATCTCAGTTAAAAGCATCCATTTCGCCTCTTAATCGTTTGTTTTGTTGAAAATCGATTTTTATGAATAAAATAGAATATAGGCTAGGCTATTGTGAGACGTCAACACCTAGCCCTAGAATCTCCGTTAACAGACGCGTTCGCGAAGATGCGCAAAAGGATCACGGAATGAACAAGCACATCCCTCCTGCTGCTGATACAGCCTCCAGCCCTATTTACGATGCGTTGCGCAGAGATTTAGTCGGTGGCCGCTTTGCGGCGGGAGAAAAATTAGCCATTAATGCGCTGAAAGAGCACTACCAGGTAGGGCTAAGCCCGCTGCGTGAAGCATTAAATAAATTGGCGGCGTACGGCTTATTAATCCAAGAAAACCAACGTGGCTTCAGGGTTCCGAAGCTGTCGAGGGAGGAGCTGGATGATATTGCGCGTTTGCGCACTGAGCTAGAAGGCATGGCGTTTGAGCGTGCCATTGCCCACGGCGATGCGGTATGGGAAGCCGATCTTTTAGCGGCGGCTCATCGCTTAAAACGTGCGGATGTATCACTCGATAAAGGGGAGGAGTGGGAGCGTCTACATACTCAGTTCCATCGCACTCTGGTGGCGCCTTGTGGATCGGTGTGGTTACTGCGATTTATAGAGCAGTTGCACGATCAGTTTGATCGCTATCGCCGCTTGGGGCCCAAAATGCCCTCTATTCGGCAAGAGTTGGACGAGCAACACCATCAATTGGTGGAACTGGCGTTAAACAGAGATGGAAAAGCGGCCCGCGCCCTAATGGATGATCATATTCATAAGTCTTATGAAGTGGCGTTGGCACGGTATCAGGCGCACACCTGAAGCATTTGCTTGTTCTTGCAGGTACACTATTTCTTACCGGTACACGAGCAGGTCCTAACCGTGGTAATAGCCACTCTAATGTAAGGTAGTAGGCGTGATGCAAGAGGCGGATAATCAGATAGCAGAGCAGACGTTAGCATGGGTACGCAGCTTTATTGTGGAACACAATATATGCCCGTTTGCTAAGCGCGAGCTTGACGGCGGTAACGTTCGGGTCGAGGTGGTGCGCTCGAAAAAAATCGACGTGGCATTGGAAGAACTAATAGCCGAAGTAGAGTGGTTGAACGAGCATCCAGAAACGGAAACCACGCTGCTGGTGTTTCCCACGCTGTTTAAAAGCTTCGATCACTACCTGGATTATGTCGAACTTGCCGAAAGCCTGCTGGTAGACCTGGGGTATGAGGGTGTTTATCAGTTAGCAACCTTCCATCCTGATTACTGTTTTGCCGATGCTGAGCCTGAAGATGCTGCGAACTACACTAACCGCTCGCCCTACGCGATGGTTCATCTGTTGCGCGAGGCCAGTGTCGAAAAAGCAATTGCTTTTTACGGTGATACGGAACAAATCCCAGAGCGCAATATAGCCCACTTAACCGAGTTAGGCAGCGCCGCCGCTGAAGAGCTTCTGCAACGCTGCCTTAAATAACCCGGTGACCTATGATGTCCTACCAATAAAGCGTGCCTTGTTATCCAGTGGTCACTACAGCGCTTTATACATCACGTAGCTATCGACTAACCCCTGGGATGCGTGCCGATAGGCGTTAGGAATCGTGCCGACAATCGCGAACCCTAGCCGTTGCCACAGGGCGACGGCTACTTGGTTTGTGGCCACCACCGCATTAAATTGCATCGCTTCAAAGCCATGTTGGCGTGCTACATGCTGCGAGTGTTCGCACATCTGGCGGGCGACACCTTTCCCTCTAGCAGCAGGCGTTACCATATAGCCGCAGTTACAAATGTGTTGGCCAGGGCCTGCAGCGTTGGCTTTCAGATAGTAAGTGCCCAGTAACTCGCCTTGATCATCTTTTACCGCAAATGACGCTTTGGGCTGCTGACACCACAATGTATAAGCTGCTGCAAAGGTAATGTCAGGATCGATAGCGTACGTTTCTTGAGCGCTAACGATGGACTGAAATGTAGGCCAGAAGGCCGTGAAGTCCTCTTGCGTCATGGGTGTAAAGCTAAGTGTTGTCATGGTTTTGGCGTTTAGTTAATGGGTTATCGAGCGACGTTGGCTACGATTTCATAGCTACGCATGCGGTCGGTATGATCATAAAAGTCGCTATTGATCATTAACTCGTCAGCGCCAGTCCGCGCCTGAAAGGCCTCTAGCTCAGCTTTGACCGTATCGGGCCCGCCTATGATGGCGGCACCTAGGAACTGGCTTACTTGGGTGCGCTCCATCGGTGACCAGTCCATCTGTTCAACCGGGGGCAGCGACTGAGTCGGTTTACCTCGAATAAGGCTAAGAAATTTCTGTTGAGAAGTCGTTGCCAAGTAATGGGCCATTGCATCATTTTCGGCAGCGATAACGGGTAGCCCTACCATGGCATGGGGTTTGTCTAAGTGCTCCGACGGTCGGAAGTTATCACGATAAAGCCGCAATGCTTCAAATAAGTAACCCGGTGCAAACTGGGCCGCAAACGCAAAGGGGAGCCCGAGTTTTGCGGCTAATTGAGCACTATAACCGCTAGAACCGAGTAACCAGATAGGTACGTGGGTGCCTTGTCCAGGGACGGCTTTCACGCGCTGCTGAGGGTCCGCATCCGCTAAGTAGCTGTGTAGTTCATTTAGCAGCTGTGGAAAGTCATCGACGCCCGCCTGTGCATTGCGGCGCATTGCCTGCATGGTGGCGCCATCTGAACCGGGCGCACGGCCCAGTCCTAAATCAATCCGGCCTGGATAAAGTGTTTCTAGGGTGCCGAACTGCTCGGCTATCACCAGGGGCGGATGGTTGGGTAGCATGATGCCACCGCTGCCCACGCGTATCGTGGAGGTTTGCCCAGCAACATGACCAATTAATACGGCCGTTGCTGCGCTGGCGATGCCGGCAATGTTGTGGTGTTCAGCCAGCCAGTAACGCGTATAGCCGAGCTGTTCTGTCCGTTGCGCTAGGGACACGCTGTTGCGAAATGTTTCTTCAGCGCTACCTCCTTGACGAATCGGTGCTAGATCGAGCACGGAAAGGGCGGTATTGGCGAGTTGGCTCATGGGGCACCTGCATTAAAAAGCGTATGGGCGGCTAAATTTACGGCGTGATTTATTAGCACGCTAGATATCCCAGTGTTATGTGGGCAGGTAAGAAGAAATGCAAGGTGCCATTATTGCCCGTTCGCAGCGTCGATTAATCAGTGGGTGGCGTTGGCCGAATTAAAATCTCGTTCACATCGACATGTGATGGTTGAGAAAGTGCATAAATCACGGCGTTGGCAATATCGCGATCTTCAAGCGCATGCTCTGGTGGCTTATCAAAGAAAGGGGTATCCACCATGCCCGGTTCAATCAAGGTAACGCGCATGCCCGTTCCGCGTAGCTCTTCACGCAAGTTGTAGCCTATACCGGTCACTGCCCATTTTGTGGCGCTATACATCGAGCCTGGAATCGTCGTTCGTCCAGCAGCTGAGCCGGTTAATAGTACATGCCCTTTGCTCCGCTTTAGCGCGGGAAGGCATGCCTGAAGCGTTAGCCCTACACCGTAAATATTGGTCAGGATCATCTCGCGCCAAGCGTCGTGATCTGCACCGCTAAAGCCGCCTGGAGAACCTCCGCGCCCAGCGTTGGCAAAGACGGCATCGATACGCCCAAATGTTTCAATCGCTTGATCGACCATTGCTTGCTGTTGCGCCATGTCGGTGACATCCAACGCACATGTCAACACGTTTTCTGGGCCAAGCTCTTGGGCCAGTGCGGTGAGTTTTTCGGTAGAGCGGGCGGCAAGTATCAGCTGATAACCTTCACGTGAGGCTGCTCGCGCGGTGGCGGCACCAATCCCACTTGAGGCGCCTGTAATCATTAGGACACGGTGCTGCATAGCGTGTGCTCCTAGCTCATTCAGAAAGGGGAGATATAAGAATGGCTAATTGCCCACAGTGTTGCAAATGAGCTGTTTCAGCTTGTGTGCGTGTTTTCGTCTTTGCGTTTGAGCATAGATGAAAGGTCGAGTATCGACTGCGCCATATCGGCCATGCTTTTACTGTGATCCATCGAGGTTTTACGTAAAAAACGGTAAGCCTCTTCTTCGGTCATTTCCTGGTGAGCCATGATAAGGCCTTTGGCACGTTCGATGAGCTTACGTTCACGCAGGGCTTTACGGGTATTTTCCAGCTCATCGCTAAGACCTTGAAGGTGGCTCGATTGGGCATGGGCAAGCTCAATCAGTGAACGTCCTAATGGAGAGGTTAAAGCGCTAGCTGTCAGCTCTCCTAATGGTTGTGTATCGCTCAAGGCAAGAAGCTGCTCACAGGGAGCAGGAGTTGGCTGGTTAAGAGGTGTTTTAGCCTGTTCTAACGTCGCATGCACCTGAGCGATTTTTTGATGACATAACGCCGTTAATTGGTGATTTAGGGTGTCCTCAACGGCTTTGATGCTATCAATGCGTAATGTGGTTAGGTCATACCATGTTTCACTAAGCGTTTTGTCTACGCGGCCTTCTTGATGAGAGTCTTGGTAGGCATGTTGATAAGCAATATTGCGAAGCTGCTGAATCCCCGCGAGTGTTCGCGGCGAGAGAGTCTGCTGCCAAACAAGCTCAGCCTCGGATGAGGCAAACTCTTCAAAGGTGTCGAAGCAGCGCTGTTGGTCGCGTACTAATTGATTCATTAATTCGCGATGGGCGTCGTCGAAATGCCCATGGGTAAAGCCAAAGGCACCACAGGCACGTTCTTGCCCAGCGAGTTCTTTGCCTTGCATAAGGTGGAAAATAGCCACTAGTGCGCGAGTGATATCCGGGTCTACCGAGGTATCTGCTGCTTCAAATACAATGGCGAGGAGCCCACTAATTAAGTGGTTAAAGGCTTGGGTTGCCGCATCAGGAGAGATCGCAAACGAATGAATGGCTTGTCGTAATGTGTTTAGATCATCCAGGGCAAGCCACACTGCCGCGATCCGCCTGAGTAAGCGTGCCGCTGCCTGTGGTCGTGCTTCTTCGGTAAGCGCTTCTAGCCGCTGGCGCATAACGGTCTCGGCTTCTTGGCTATGCTGTACAAATTCCTTCCGCCGAGTAGCAAACCGTTTACCTTTCGAGACAAGGTAAATCGTCGAGGCGCCTCGTTCACGTTGGAGCGCATGGATAAAACCGCTAATGTCGCCAACGATCTCTGAGGTAGTGGCTAAGTGGTGCAGGCTATCGATATCGCATCGAAGGGCGGTTAAGAGTAGCTGTTGGGCTGAAGACATAGTGGTTTCCTTTTACTCCCCGCCTGAGATGAAATCCCCTCTGTTGCGATAAGTGTCGCGAAAACGTGTCGTAAAAAATCGTCGCGGATAAAGCATACAGAGGGGTAAGTGAATACTAACGCAGCGAGAGTGCGCCTGCGCTCGTATCGTCGCCAACCGCATCACGATAGGCAGTTGCTTCTTCAGCTTCTGTGGTATCGCTGAAACGTACTACCAGTACACAGGAAGCAAGCACTAATACGGTAACGCCAAGGTAAAAAAGCCCTTGTTGATAACCAAGACTTTCACTACGGAACAGAAAGGCGGCGGATACAGCACCGACGTTTCCACCCGCCCCCACGATACCGGCAACAGCACCGAGTGCTTTTTTATTGATAAAGGGCACCACGCCAAATGTTGCTCCTTCGGCCATTTGAACAAACAGGCTGAAGACCAGCATGATGCCGATTGCGAGGCTTAAGACGTGCATTTGTGAGAAGGCAATGAGTGCTATTCCTTCACACACCAAGGCGATAAACAGCCAGCGGACTCGCCCTTTTAAACCGCCTTGTTTAGCGAACAGGTCTGAAAAAACGCCGCCAAGGGTACGGGCAAAAATATTCATTAGGCCAAATAAACCAGCGATTAAACCAGCGGTTGCCAGGGTCAGGTCAAACTTGTCGAAGAAGTAGATAGCGGCAATATTATTGATGGTTAGTTCGACGCCAAAGCAGAGCCCGTAAACAATAAACAGCGCCCATACGCGAATATCTTTTGCTGCGGTCAGAAAGCTTTGTACTGCGCTATTTTCACCTGTGGCTTCGGGTAGCTCGCCGCGGGCGCGCAGGTCGCTAAAGTTGCCATCGGGAGCGTCTTGGGTAAACAGCCAATAGCCAATCCCAGTAAAAAACAGTACGACACCAGGCACCACCATTGCTAAGCGCCACCCTAGCGTTTCACTAACGCCAAGCATTAGTAGACCTGAGAAGATCAGCGGCATCAGGATTTGCGTCGTACCGCCGCCCAAGTTCCCCCAGCCAGCACTGGTCGCATTGGCGGTGCCCACGACATTTGGCGCAAACATCATCGTGGTGTGATATTGGGTGATCACAAAGGATGCACCGATGGCTCCGATGGCCAGCCGAGCGAGTAAGAAGGTCTCAAAGCTATTGGCAAAACCTATGCACATAACGGGCACAGCGCCGAGCATCAACAAACCGGTATAGGTTTTACGAGGCCCAATTTTATCGCACAGCACGCCAATGAGCAGGCGGACAATAACGGTAATAGCAACGGAGGCAATAATGGTATTGCCGATCTGCGTTTGGGTGAGTGATAGATCTTCACGGACCACTGCCATCAGTGGAGCGATGCCAAACCAACCAAAAAAGCAGATATGGAACGCGAACCAAGAAAAGTGGAACGCGCGCATTTGAGGGGTAGAGAAGTTTAATAGCCGAATGCGGTTAGCTTTATTGCGAATGTCCATGGATGGCCTCACAGAGCACGATACGAGTGGGTCAAAACATGGCGCTTGGAAAGGCGCTATGTTGTTAACGAGAACATGCCTTCGCCATTGAAGGGCAGGTTCGACGCACTCGTACCCGTTGGGCCTGGTCCACGCCTACCATCATTCAGTAAGAGTGAAGCAATTAGTTCGCCATAAGATTATTTTAATTTTAAAATCAGTTTCTTATGTGTATTTTTTTGATGGATGGAGAGTTTCAGCAGGTTGGTAATGCACCAAGGTGGCGCATCTGCGGTGAAGACGTGCGACACCTGAGTGCTGGTTATTCGTGCAAATAAACAGCGTCAATATCCAGTGTTGAACGTTCACCTATCGCTTCAAAGTGAGTTTCTAGCCAGCGTTCGGCGGCCTCTCGCCCTTGCTCAAACAGGTAACATAGAAACGCCCACTCTGAGTTCATTTTGCTGGATACCGAGAGATCCTCTAGCGCCTGTTCGCCACTGATACGGTGGAAGAGAGCTTGCTGATAGCAATTTTCGATCCCCTGTTCATCCAGGGTGCGCTTAAGCAGCGCAATCATGCGTATTTCTTTAATCAGGGCTGAATTAAAGGTAATTTCATTTAGTCGATTCATTATGGCTGAGGCAGACGTAGGGACTTCTTCTCTACTGATGGGGTTAATCTGCACCAACAGAATATCGCGTGCGCTGCACTCCTCCATTAACGGGAGCAGCGCTGGGTTACCCATATAACCGCCATCCCAGTACGCTTCACCCTCTATCTCAACGGCTTGAAATACAAATGGCAGGCAAGCAGAGGCCATCACCGCATCTACACTCATCTCTTCGCGGCGAAAGACGCGCTGTTTCCCGGTGCGAACGTTAGTGGCTGTCACAAATAGCTTAAGCTGCTCACAACGTCTTACACGTTCGAAATCAATATGTTCGGCGACAATGTCACGCAATGGATTAATATTCAGAGGGTTCAGTTGGTAGGGGGATACCAAGCGGCTTAAAAGATCCATAGCCACATAACCCGGTGAGTGATCGAGAGACCAGTTTCCGGTAAGTACATCAAGTGGCGAGCGGCGAATTGGGCTTGCCATACCCGCTCGGCTAACCGCTTTCCAAAACTGGTGTAACGCTTGACGAGCCGTTTCTTTGTTACCGCGGGTGAGGGCGTCTGCCATGACCACACCATTCATTGCGCCAGCGCTTGTGCCACTGATGCCCTCTATTTCGATACGGTCATCTTCAAGTAAGCGGTCGATGACACCCCATGTATAAGCACCGTGCGCTCCACCGCCCTGTAAAGCGAGATCTAGCTTTTTGATCTGCGACATTGCCTTCCCTGCTGAGTGAGTGATTAAAAGCGCAGTAACCCACTCAGCATGGCATAAAAGGGTGTGATATGTGTACGCCTGCTAGGCAGGCGCACAGCACGTCATCAAGGTGAATCTGCTAATGGTGAAGGGCGCCCATTTGAAAGGGGAACCTCATAAACGGCATGCTCCATCAGTTTATCAAGCTGGAGCGCTAGCTGACTGCTGGCTTCTTCCATCATAGCCAGTGCCGCAAGCAGGCCATTATGATCACCTTGGCGGGCAAACTTAAGTGCTTCTAAACCGCTTTCATGAAAACGCTTATGCGGTGCCGCCAGCGCTTTGTAAGCCTCCGTATGCTTATAGCGATGACCGTCCCCCATAAAGTACCAATGCCCAAGCGTGCAGTGCTGGTGATCTTCTAAATTCTCTTCCAGATGAGCAGAGAGTAGTTGCCTATAAAGGCGGCTTTTCCATACCGCATGCTCGAGTTTGGCGGCGTGCAAATAAGCCGTGGTTGTACTGTGGTGTATGACCTTATACATATGGCGTGACTGGTCTATCAACTGCTCAATAACATGTTCTGCTGCTTGGGCGGCGCTGGTTAAGGCCTTTATTTCCTGCTGCTGATAATCACGGATCTTTGCATCTTCATTGACTTGCAATGCGGTGCGCTCGATCCACTGTGCTAGCTGATGCGCTAATTGCCGAGAGTGTTCTGATAACTCTTGCAGGTCCTGGACAATTGCTGGCATGCCTGCCGGTTGTTCATGAAAGTGAGCGACTTCCAAGGCCGCAGTAATGGCTAACGCTTGTGTATGGCCTGCGCTGTGCCCTAATTCGACACTCAACTGACGTATATCGTGGAAGGCTTGCTCAGTCACTAAAGGGGACGATAAATACGTGTCTATTTGCTGGCAGCGTTGGCGGTGTTGCTGCAACGTTTGTACGCTTTGCTCGGCTTTATGGAGTCGGCTGAAAGTGTCAGTAAGTGTCGATTGCTCGGCAGCAAGGTGCTGAGCGTGCACTTCTACGCCCTTGCTCAATGAACAAAGCATGTCCGCGCCCCTGGCCTGCAGCATGCTGAGCGACTCAACCGGCGTCATCAAGCTGATCGCGCGACAGCGGTGGCGCTTTTTTTCCGCCTCTAATTGGGCATTCAACGCTGCCAGTTCTTGCTCTAGGCGATGGATAGTTTGATACGGATGCATAAAAGCAAACATGGCCAGTACCTGCAAAATAGTAAATAGCTTTGTGATGTTTTGTCACAAAGTATTGCAGGTGGTTGCCGTGCGTGCCGGATTTACCTTGTATTAATGATGAAAACCAGTCTCTTGCGTTTTTTGGGACTATGTTTCTTAATGTATCCGGATTAGTCTCGAAGATTAGTCTCAACAGCGAATTCTAAAGACCAGTTTAAAGACCAGCCTTAAGGCTGGTC
>NZ_JABUZF010000173.1:25122-42609 GCF_014897885.1 Halomonas sp. 3D7M
CGCCGCTCGACAATTTTGATAGGAAGATTATCAGCGTTGGGCTAAGTGGGCAGCATTGTCGTTTGGGCAGCGCAGAAACTGCGACGTTGCTAACCACTCTTCATCAGGGTAGTAGGCGAAGACATACTGGTTCTCTTTCAAACTGTCGATAAGCGGATACGTGATGTCTTCGCGTACGGCAGGACAGCCGTGGCTACGTCCGAGCCTGCCGGTCTGGGTAATAAAGTCGTCGCTAACATAGTCAGCGCCATGGATCACAATCGCTCGCTCAAACGCGAGATCATTAACCTCTGGCTCTAAGCCATCCAGGCGCAATGAGTAGCCATTACGACCATAATAACTATTCATTGTGCGAAACAGCCCGATGCTGGATTGGTGGCTCTCGGGGGTATTGGAGAAGACCTCTGCCAACGCATCGCCAGAGCCTTGCCCATGAGAAACCAGCTCTTCAAATAGCAGCTTATGTCGATGCAGGTCGAAGACCCAAAGTCGTGGCTCGGTAGACGGAAGCGAATAATCAATGACGGCTAAGCGCTCAGCGGTTGGGTCCGCACAGCTAAGCGATTGAGCGGCGAGTCGCAGCGCCTCTGGCGTTGCTGATGGGGCTAGTTGGAGTAGTTGATGATGCAAGGGCGAAACGCCGGGAGGTGCTGCAGAAGCGACCTGTGAGAAAAAGCTAGCGGCTTGTAAGGGAAGGCTCAATAACAACAGTGGAAGCGACAAAATGGCGGTAGAAGCACGTAGGTAAAAAGGCATAGAGTGCAATCCTGCAATAGATATCGACGAAGGAGACATGTAAACGGCTATGATAAATAGATGTAGCGTAATAATGATGAATCGCAATGATAAATAGCGACGATGAATAGTAACGCAAGGAGGAGCGATGAACGAGACAACGTTAATTAGACGATGGGCGATAGGGGTGGCTCTATGTCTGACGCTGATCCAAGCGCCTCAGTTGGTTACCAGTGCGCAAGCTGATGCAGGCGCTCTTGAGCAGGCGTTAGCTCAGCGTTTAGATACTCAATCCAGTGCGTTACTGCCTGTTGAGGACTTTTACCAGCAGCTAAATCAACGGCCCGTCTGGCAAGATATCAGCCGTGTTGAAGCACTGGTGCAGGCGTTAAATAGTCTTGAAGATGATGGTTTAGCGCCTAGTGATTACGATGCGGGCATCCTGCTAAACGCATTTCAGACTAGCCAGCAAGCAGGGGCGTTGGCGCAAGCTGACTTTGATATTCAGGCCACGACAGCACTTTTACTCGCACTTGAGCACCTTTCGCGAGGCAAGGTGAATCCAAACGAGGTCGAGCCGAAATGGGATATCCCTAGGCCTGAGCGCCGCTACTCTTTGCTGCGCATTGCCCATGCAGTGGAAAATGACGATATTCAGGGCGCGTTTGACTATGTGAGGCCCTCATCAACGGAGTACGCTCAGCTACGTGATGCGCTACGTCAATACCGTACGCTGGCTGAAAAAGGCAATGTTCCCTATCTGGCCGGTCGAGATGAGGCGTTACGCCCAGGTGATACTAATGAGGATGTGCTGGTATTGCGACAGCGCTTGGCCTATTGGGGAGAAACCAACTTGCTGGCGGCGGATAGCAATGCCTACCCAATGATTGAGGTTCAATCGGCGGTTAGCAACCAGCGCACCTATGATGCTGAGTTAGAAGGGGCAGTTAAGCAATTTCAACGTCGTCATCAGTTGCAAGAAGATGGTGTTGTGGGTCAGCGCACGCGGCTTGCATTGAACACGCCGGTCACGTCGCGAATCGATCAACTGCGTGTCAACTTAGAGCGGGCGCGCTGGATCAAGCCCACCCAAACCAATGAACCGCGCGTGTGGGTTGACATTGCGGGGTATCGATTGCACTACACTCGGCCTAATGGTGAGCACTGGGATGCCAGGGTGGTAGTCGGCACACCGCGGCGCGAAACGCCTATTATCCATTCGGCGATTAGCCACTTAACCATCAATCCGTCATGGACAATTCCACCGACCATTATGCGCGAGGACGTCTTACCTCAGGTTAGACGAGATCCAGGCTATTTGGCCCGGCGTAATATCCAAGTGATAAGCCACTCCGGCGAGCGGTTAAACGCTGACGCTATTGACTGGCAACGGCCAGGTGCAGTGATGTTGCGCCAAGTATCAGGTGGCGGTAATCCGTTAGGCCGCGTGGTGGTACGTTTTCCTAACAGTGAAATGATCTATCTTCACGATACACCCGCCAGAGGGTTGTTTCAGCGCGATCAGCGAGCGCTCAGTTCTGGCTGTGTGCGCGTTGAAGGCGTAACGGAATTTGCGCAGTTACTGCTTCAAGATAGTGGCAGTCGCTACCAACTGTCTTCGTTGCTTAACAGTAGTGGAAGTGATCGTAATGTTAATCTCCCTCAGCGTATTCCTGTCGCGCTGCACTACTTAACGGCCTGGCCAAATGCTCAAGGGGAAGTAGAATTCCGCGATGATATTTACCGTCGTGACGCCGACCTGTTGGCTGCATTGTCACGAGCGGTATAACGTGAAGGGCGGATTGATTGCTAGGTTTTCTATAAGAATGGTTTATAAGCAAGGTTTGTAAACGTAGACTTGCTTCAAAGCAATAACGCCGCCCTGAAGGGCGGCGTTATTGTTTAATGCAAAGAGAATCAGAAAGTTACTACTCTTCTTGGCGCTCGTAGTTGGCAACGCTGATAGTACCTGTCTCACCGCTATCCAATGCTGCCATCATGGGCTCAGCCTGGCGCTGGAAAGCAATCAAAGTATCTCCGCTTAGGCTGGTATTTTCAGGCAGCTCTACGTTCATCGCGTTGACAGGCGAGTTGTTGACGATGACTTCATAGTGCAGATGAGGCCCCGTACTCCGCCCTGTATTGCCCGAAAGCGCAATGCGCTCACCCATTTCAATACGCGTACCTTCGGTGACCAGCGGACGAGAAAGGTGAAGATAACGGGTTTGATAGCCATTATCATGACGAACGACAATGTAACGCCCCGCGGCATGATGGTTACCCACTTTTTCCACGCGGCCATTGGCGGGAGCAACGACAGGTGTGCCAATAGGCATCGCAAAATCGGTTCCATTATGCGGGCTTATACGGCCAGTCACTGGGTGTTTGCGGCGCGGGTTAAAATTGGAACTTAGACGGTAATTGCCTTCAAACGGATAGCGCGAGAAAGCAGGGTCTAGGCTACTCCCTTCGGGCGTATAGAAATTGCTATCAGTAGCATTGCGAAGAAGCGTTAAATCCATGCGTTCGCCATCGTACTTAACAGCAAGCACGCGAGAGTCAAACGCTTCTCCATCAATCATGTCTGACTCAACTAGCACTTGAAAGCGATCTCCGCGACGGCTGTCGCGCCGAAAATCGAGTTTTTGCTCAAGTAGGTGAGTGAGTTCGGTAACGGCGCTGCTACTTAGCCCCGTTGCCTGGGCTGAGCGTGCAAAACTACCACTTACGCTACCCGCGTAAAGACGCTGTACCGCTTCACCCTGGCGCTCAATAACAGTTGCGGCAAAGTGTTCTTCATCGCGTTCCAGCAAGATACCGTCACGGGTGTTTTTCATCATACGCAACGACAGTAAACGACCATTTTCATCTAACTTGTAATCGAAACTGTGGCCAGTACGCCAATGAGTAAGCATACGTGGATCCGGGAGATCCTCTAGCAACGCCATTACTTCGCTGTAGCCAAGGCCTAGCTTGTTCTGTGCCAGCAATGCAAAGGTCTCACCCGATTCAACAATATGTGTTTTCCACCTAGGGACGTAGGGCTCGTCCGCAGCAAGTTCCAGCTCGAGAAACGAAATATCACCAAATAGCTCATTGCCATAATCTTCATATGAAGTGGCATCGGCAATTTCCACGGAAGCCGTGTTATCCACTTCGGCGGAAGCCGTTTTATCAGCATCGAGCATACCGCTTGAGAGGGTCCCTAATACCACGGCCATGTGAAGCGCGCCGTCATCCAGCTGGGCATTAGTGGGAGGTTGCGTCGTGACGCTAGCCATCGAGGCTTCGGCGCTAGTGATGACATCTAGATCGACAATTTCGGTAGCCGCGAGGTCGTTCAGCGGAATATTATCTCGCGTGGCATCAATAGCGCGAGAAGCGCGATCAATGGCTTCAGCAACGGGGGTGCGTTCTTGACGCAATGAAGGAACCCCTGGAGCAGAGTCGCTGGGAAGCGGTACAAGCACGCTTTCCAGTGGTGTATGAGATTGATTTAAGTCGTGGTAGGTCGTAATTAACTTTTGTGTGCCCAGCACAGTGACCATTGTAGCCACGGGTAACAGTAACAATTTATGTGTGCGGGGCAGCGAATGAAGAATTCGCAACATGGGTAAATGGGCCGCCGAGTTCGTGGTAAATGAATAACATGAAAGAAAGTAAACCCAAGAACCATACCCCATGAGGGTGAGAGTGAACAGACTGTATGCCTGTACACTAAATGTACTTCATTGAAATACGGAAGTAATAAGTAAGGAAACCTATTTGTGAACACCGTTCGCTAAAAAAAGTAACTTAACGCAAACCGTCTTAAAGCTAAGCAGGCATATTAATTAACCATAGGAGGGTGACGCTAAGCAATATTTTCCACCAAATTTAGAAGTCAAATTAATTGCGTAATGCTTTTGTATGGGTTGTGTATTGGTTTTGTCGAAAAATTAAGGCTGTTTGAAAGCCAATTACTCATCATGAGGCAGTCTCTAGTAGATTTATTAAAAATACTTAGCGATCGGCTGGTGTTAGATGCTGTCTTTTTTGTAAAAAATTGTTTCTTTTGTCGTGTTTGGCAATTTTAGTGTCGGTTAGCCGTGATTTAAGGGAAAAAGTGTCAGGTAGCTCCCCTTGGCAGCCTGATACCTAGGAATAATTGTTTGCAAGCAAGTACTCAGCGCTTTTTCCTGGCATTCTATAAGGGTTTTTCGAACATAAAGCGGATTATTTCGCTGTTTAGCGTCGAGGGAATCGAAATGTCTCGAGTAACTCTTGCACAGTGGCAGATGCTGGCAGCCGTTGTTGACCATGGTGGGTTTGCGCGGGCGGCCGAGGCTATTCACAAAAGCCCATCTACGCTTAATCATGCCGTGCACAAGCTAGAAGAGCAATTGGGTGTTCAGGTGCTGGAACCGGTGGGCAGGCAGGTACGCCTAACTGAGGCGGGCGAACTCTTATTGCGCCGGGCTCGTCAGTTAATTGAGAGTGCTGCCTCTTTAGAAGATGTTGCTACCCGTTTGGCTGCAGGCCTGGAAGCTGAAATCGTGGTCGCTATTGATCAGATTTTTCCAGCTGCTGCTCAAGCGAAAGCGCTTGAACGTTTCTCGGAAACGTATCCTCAAGTCAGAGTGCAGTTGCATGAAAGCGTGCTCAATGGTGGTACGGAAATGCTCCACGATGGTCGTGCGGACCTCGTCGTCTCAGGGATTGCGGCTCAAGGGTATTTAGGTGAACCGCTGGTGAACGTGCGGTTTATAGCCGTTGCACACCCAAGCCACGAGTTGCACCAGCTTAGCCGCTCGCTAGACCTTCGGGATCTAACCCAACACCGTCAATTGGTAGTGCGTGATTCAGCGATACGCCAGTCGACTAATTCCGGCTGGTTGAAAGCAGAGCAACGATGGACGGTGAGTCACTTAAACACGTCATTAGATATGCTGAAGCGTGGGTTAGGGTTTGCCTGGATGCCAGAAACCCGTATTGCTGATGAACTTTCAAGTGGGCAACTCAAACCTTTGCCGCTCAGTGCTGGTGGGATACGAATGGTACCTATGCAGTTGATATTCAGAGACCGAGATCGCGCTGGCCCTGCAGCCCATGCCATGGCACAGGCATTGAAGCAGGGAGTGAGCGAGCTCTGCCCTAAGGATTCGATTTCATCGAATGAATCGCCGTAAAACATCCGCTTGAGCATCGGGGAAGCGGGCGTATGCTAAACGTCATCAGCACTATTAATACGTTTACTACATACGATTATTACAACAGGAGACCGCCCGATGGGACTGCTTGTTAACGGCGAATGGGTTGATCAGTGGTACGACACTAAGAAGCATGGTGGAGAATTTGTCCGTGAGTCTGCTCAGCTGCGCGACTGGGTGGGCGACGATGCCATGATGGGCGCACCGTCAGGCAAAGAATGGGAAGGGCAGAGCTACCCTGCGCAAGCAGACCGTTACCATCTTTATGTATCACTAGCCTGCCCTTGGGCGCATCGAGTTCTTATTATGCGCAAGTTAAAAGGGCTGGAATCACTCATTGGCACTTCCCATGTCAGCCCGTTGATGCAGGATAAGGGCTGGACGTATGACCAAAGTGAGGGCTCCAGCGGGGATCCTGTTAACCACGTCGACTATCACCATCAGCTCTATACGATGAGTGATTCTGCCTATACGGGACGGGTCACGGTACCGCTGCTTTGGGATAAGCAACGTAGCGCAATAGTCAATAATGAGTCGGCTGATTTGGTGCGCATTTTTAATCACGCGTTTGATGAGTTGACCGGTAACGATTTAGATTTTTACCCTGATGACCTGCGTCGCACTATTGATGACATCAACGACGATGTGTACGCGCACATTAATAACGGTGTTTATAAGTCGGGTTTTGCGACGGATCAGCAGGTGTATGAAAAACATGTGCTGGCTTTGTTCGATGCTTTAGATCGAATGGAAAAACGCTTGAGCGAGCATCGTTATCTGGCGGGGGAGTGGTTAACAGAGGCGGATATTCGGCTTTTCACCACGCTGATCCGTTTTGATGCTGTCTACTTCGGTCATTTTAAGTGCAATTTAAAACGTATTGAAGATTACCCCAATCTAGCAAATTACGTTCGCGAGCTGTATCAGTGGCCGGGAATTGCAGAGACCATCAATATGGACCAGATAAAACGCCATTACTACTACAGCCATGACACGATTAATCCAACGCGTATTGTGCCAGCCGGACCGCTATTGGATTTAGAGCGCCCTCATGATCGTGAACGCTTGCCAGGGCAGGGCATCCGTCGTCGAGCTTCATAATTTATAAGCAGAGAGCTTCTCAGAAATTGCATCTCAAACCTCGTTACTAACGAATGGGCCACCCAATTGCAGGGTGGCCCATTTGGCTAGTTAACCGCTAGCTTAAGCGATTTAAGCTGGTAGCTTACTGGTTATCATTAACGGCTTCGCGAGTAGACTGCCAGGCGCTTTGAGCACCTTCTTTGGTCGTTTGCCATGCATCGCGGGCACTGTTTTTAGTCTGTTCCCACCAATCGCGATCGTAGGTAGGGAAGGATTCAACTTCCTCTTGGGAGGCCTCAAGCATAATGCGGTGTCCGGTATCACCATCACTCTCGGTATGGGTTTCCAGGGTAAATTGATCAGTATTAATAACAATTTCACGACCACCAAGGCCAAGAACTGCACCACTTTCAATGACTAGCGCTGAAATGCGCATTTCTTCATCAAAAAGAATGTCTTCGACTTCACCTATTTCTTCACCAGAACCACCCGCAAAAAACACCTCTGCATCCATGATGTCATCTGCAGAATACATACCTTGGGGTTCAGTTGAGGCCTGAACACCGAAGGCTAAGCTGCCTAAAAGGGCGGTACTGATAGCAGTGGTAAGCATTGTCTTGCGCATAGCATCTCTCCATGTAGCTATTAATGTGCGGTTAATTGGACGACAAACGTTAAAGATCGTTCGCCCATTCATCAGCGCGGCGTTCGGCTTCTTCCCGCTCTAAACCATATTTCTGCTGTAGCTTGCCAACAAGTTGATCTTTTTTGCCGCCAATCTGGGTAAGCTCATCGTCAGTTAATTCACCCCAGCTTGCGCGAGCTTTTCCTTTCATTTCTTTCCAGCTGCCTTCAATTTGATCCCAGTTCATAGCATCACTCCTTGAAGTTAGTGAACATCGTCAGGCACTTCTCAGGTTAGACAAACAGTGAATATGTGCAAGTCGGAGTATTAATAACGGTTAAAGCAAAAAAACTGGTCATAAGCGACTGGCGGTGTTAGGATGCGCCCTCCTCGCATGTGTTGACCCCTCCATCACGACGATAAGCAATTTCCTAGGTAGCGTTGACTACGAAGTGAAATGCTTGCTGGAACATCTTGCCAACTGCAGATGTTCATTGCTGTGAAGATGGCGCGCCTCCAGTATTTCACCAAACGGGTGAAATCGGCGCAGAAGGTCGCCACAGCGGTTAGCCCGCTTATGCGGTGTTTGCTAACCGAATGCTAGGTGCGACCGGCGTCTCCGACTCCATTGATGATGATATCCGCCTTGCGGATCCTTGTTTATTAATATGCATTGTCACGCGTATTAACGAGCAGAGTCAGAGACGCTTACGATGTTTTTTGCCGGAAAAACCGGCCTACCAAGGTGTGATTAATGACCTCGACTTCTGTCGCTTCGCCGAGCTTCGGCGATCTTGCTCTGTTGCCTGCCGTTCTCTCTGCTGTTGAAGCACAAGGCTACGAAATTCCCTCGCCGATCCAGGCGCAGACAATTCCTGCGTTGCTGGAAGGCCGCGATATGCTGGGCCAAGCACAAACCGGCACCGGCAAAACCGCTGCATTTGCATTGCCATTGTTATCGCGTTTAGAACTTACCCGTCGCGAGCCTCAAGTACTGGTTATGGCTCCGACCCGTGAACTTGCTCAGCAGGTTGCGGCTTCGTTCAGTAAATATGGCCAAAACCTCAAGGGTCTTGAAGTCGCTATCCTTTGTGGTGGCCAAGAGTACCGTGAACAGTTAGGCGCGCTAAAGCGCGGTGCCCAGGTTATTGTTGGCACCCCTGGCCGTATTATCGATCACCTTGATCGCGGTAGTCTGAAACTCGACGGTCTTTCGGCACTCGTGCTGGATGAAGCTGACGAAATGCTGCGCATGGGCTTTATCGACGACGTAAAACGCGTGGTTGCCGATACCCCTAAAGATGCTCAGCGTGTGTTCTTCTCGGCAACGCTGCCGACTGAAATTGAGCGCATTGTTAACCGCTATCTGGTTAATCCGGTAAAAGTTGCGATTGAGTCGCGCACGACGACCGGTGAAAACATTGAACAGCGTATTGTACGCGTCGATGGTGGCGCTAAGCTTGAAGCAGTGGCACGCATCCTTGAAGTTGAGCCGGTTGATGCCGCTATTGTCTTCGTGCGTACTCGTGCTGCTTGTACCACGCTGGTTGAACAGCTGACAGCTCGTGGCGTTAATGCCGCTGGCCTGTCTGGCGATCTAGACCAAAGCCTGCGTGAGCGCACTATTACACGCCTCAAGCGTGGCAAGGTTGATGTGCTGATTGCGACCGACGTCGCTGCTCGTGGTCTTGACGTTCCGCGTATTACGCACGTTATCAACTACGATCTGCCGCAAGACGCAGAAGCTTATACTCACCGTATCGGTCGTACCGGTCGTGCGGGCCGTAGCGGTATCGCGATTACGTTCGCTGGTTTCCGTGAAGGCCGTAAAGTGGGCTGGATGGAGCAGGCTACCGGTCAGAAAATGACTGAAATGCCGCTGCCAGACGAAGCCGCTATTCGCGCTCACCGTGATGACGTATTCCATCATCGCGTTGTGGCAGCCCTGACCAAAGGTGCTGAAGAGCAGCGTGCACTGGTTGAGCGCCTGGTAGAAGAAGGTCATGATGCCGTTGAGCTAGCTTGTGCTTTTGCCGCGATGGCACGTGCTGACGAAGCGCCGATTGGACGCTTGCAAGCCCCGCGTAAAGAGCGTGCTCCGCGTGATAGCGCGCCTGGTGGCAAGCCCGGTGGCCGTCGCGAGCGCTCAAGCGCACCTAGCGAAGGTATGATTCGTTACCGTGTTTCTGTTGGCCATAAAGATGGCGTTAAGCCTGGTCAACTGGTGGGTGCACTGGCGAACGAAGGTGGCATCGAGGGCGCGCGTATCGGCCGTATCGATATCCGCAACGCTTTCTCGGTAGTTGAGCTACCCAGTGGCCTGCCTTCCACTATTCTGGCGAAAATGGCACGTGCCCGCGTTGCTGGTCGCCCGTTAGAAATTAGTGAAGACAGTGCACCTGAGCGTGCTCCACGTCGTCGCCGTGATGACGGTGATGCACCCGTTCGTCGCCGCGAACGCGCTTAAGTTAATGTATAGCGCCATATAACGGTGCTTTAAAACGACGTTTAACGATCGTTCTATCCCCTTACGCCCAGCGGCTTAAGGGGATTTTTTTTGCCTGTCATTGCAGCTGGGAAATTGAGCTACGTTAGTATGGTTATGGTTCAGTAAAAGGAGGCTGCATGGACGCACCGCTACATGACTGGAATTTAGCTCCAAAAGAGGCCGTAGCGCTGCAAACAGTGCTGGCGAAACGACTTGAAACCACTGATCGTATCGGTTCTGTGCACCATATTGCTGGGGTCGATATTGGGTTTGAAGCGGGTGGTGATATCACTCGGGCGGCGGTCGTTGTCCTAAAATGGCAGCCTGACACCACGCAACACCTAACGATGGTAGAGCAGGTGGTTCATCGTGAGCCAACGCGGATGCCTTATATTCCCGGGCTGCTCTCTTTTCGCGAGATCCCAGCCGCTCTGGAAGCGTTCGCTAAGCTTGCGATCACACCCGAACTGGTAATGGTCGACGGGCAGGGGATTGCGCATCCTCGACGGCTTGGTGTCGCTGCCCACCTGGGGCTATGGCTGAATTTACCGACGATCGGCATCGCTAAGTCCCGCTTAACGGGGCAGCATGCAGAGGTGGGAAACACGCGGGGGGATTGGGTGCCTCTAACATCAGGTAACGACGTTATTGGTGCCGTGCTACGCTCGCGGGAAAATGTGAAACCGGTGTTCGTATCGCCTGGGCATCGATTATCCCTTGAAACATCGCTTGACTGGGTGGTGCGCTGTTTAGGACGCACCAAGTTACCAGAACCCACGCGATTAGCGGATCGGCTTGCATCAAGACGCGACCAAAAGCGGCTTACGTAAAGCGTAGGAAATGGCGCAGTAGGCTAGAGGCCGCTTGAGTGTCGGTGATCGCGTCAATGAGGGCGTCGGGATTTTCACCTTGGTCGCGCAATGCGGCTTTCTGGCGCTCGATATAAGCATGCATCACTGGTCGGGTGAACTCTGGGTGAAACTGCACGCTCCATTGGCGGGGGCCATAACGTAATGCTTGATGAGCATCGTGGTTGTTATGCGCCAACACCGTGGCGTTGGGTGGCAACTGCATGACGGACTGGGCGTGGGTCAGGTGAGCCGAGAAGTGTGTGGGCAGCTTGCTAAACAGGGGGTCTTGATGGCCTGCTTGGGTCAGTCGTACCTTGCGCGTTCCTGATTCTCTTCCTGCAGGGTGGTAATCGCTAATGCCACCGAAGGCTGACGCCATCAACTGGTGACCATAGCACACGCCAAGCATAGGGACGTTCTCGGCTAGCGCTTGCTCAAGCCAAGGTTTTAGCGCCTCGCTCCATGGCTCCTGTTCGCTCACCATACTGTGGGAACCCGTGAGCATAATGCCGGCGAATGAGGTAGGAGTAGGTGGAACACCTTGTTTGCGCGCATCCCAAACCCTGAGTGACAGATGTGTCGGCAGTACCGTCGAAAGCTGATTGATAAAGAGTTGCTCGAAATCACCGTATTGGTCGACCACTTCAGGGAAGGCGTCACCGGTTTTGATAATGACTAAAGAGGTCATGGCGTTCTCGTTGTCCTGTCAGAGGCAAGGTTAGCGAAGAAAGGTTAGAGAGGAAAAGTTAGCCCAATCAGGGCATTGCCCTGTAAGGTGGTAGTTCTCACCATACACCTTTTTCGCTTTATATTAGGAGCCTAATATGCAACAGATAACCCGTGCTGGCGAGCCCATGGATGTGGCGGGAACGCTACCTGCTCCAGGCCAAACTGCTCCGCTGATGACGCTCACCAATGCCGATTTGAATGATGTCACCCTTGATACTTATTCGGGCAAGCGCAAAGTACTGAATATTATCCCCAGTGTGGATACGCCCACTTGTGCGGTGTCTACTCGGCGGTTCAATGAACTGGCCTCGCAATTGGATAATACCGTGGTACTGGTGGTGTCTGCTGACCTGCCATTTGCAGCCAAGCGCTTTTGCGGTGGAGAAGGGTTGGATAACGTTGAAACCTTGTCTACCTTCCGCCATCGAGAGTTCCAAGAAGCTTGGGGTGTCGCATTGGCTAATAGTGCAATGGAAGGGTTGTGCGCCCGTGCCGTGGTAGTGCTCGATGCAGACAACCGCGTGTTGCACAGTGAGCTGGTAAGCGAGCTGAAAAATGAGCCTGATTATGAGGCCGCGCTGGCAGCCCTAAAAGGCTAGCCAGAGGCGGTACGCAGGTTGCTAGCCTGCGCCTTGCTTCGCTGCCGCCACCAGTGCACTAATTAAACGTTGCTGGGGGCGGTTGAAAATAAGCCATTCGGGATGCCACTGCACGCCAATCAGAAAATCATGTTTTGTCGACTCAATTCCCTGGACTAGCCCGTCCCGGTCGCGGGCGACAATATTGATACCGTCACCTGCTTGATTGACCGCCTGATGGTGCAGGCTATTCACGCGACACCACGTGACGCCTAACAGCTGATAAAGCTTGCTTCCTCCGACAATATCCACTGTTTTGCGCGGTAGCACAGTGCGCCGTCGTTTCAGGCCTTCATGGGTGGTATAAATATCAGGGTCGAGGGTGCCTCCTAAATGGACGTTGATTAGCTGAGCTCCCCGGCAAATTCCCAATACAGGAGTGTTTTGTGGAATAAATCGGCCGAGTAGATTGAGTTCCAGTTCATCGCGGGCTGGGTCTAGCCGCACATCCAGCTGTACTTCGCCGCCGTAAAGGTGTGCTTGGATGTCATCGCCGCCTCCAATAATTAGCCCGTCAAGATGGGCAGGCAAGGGGCGTGATGGGGACAAGCGAAGCGGTTTGCCGCCATGTCGCCATACGGCGAACCAGTCAAACCACCACGCTAGGTGGCTTTTTTGATCAGAGGTTGTAATCCCAATAAGTGGTCGAGACATGCTGGCACGTTCTCACTCAGGCAGTGTGTTTAGGATGACTTCAATAGGCCAAGCAGCTTCGTTTTACAGCGTTTCCACCAAGGTTGGCTGTGTTCAGCAATATACTCATCGCAGCGAGCGCGCAGCACCTCACTGTTTGCGGCTAGCTTTTCTACCTCAACCCAGCGATTCCACTCCACAACTGACCCCCAACCGGGCTGAGAAAGCTGCGCATTGGGTAGCCGGTAATGAAACGTCGGGCGTGGTTTAGTGAGCTGGCTATGCAGCAGCTCATGGGGATGGTCAGGACGCAGGTGCGCAAACAGCGGCAGTAGATCTAACTCTCGATTACGCGTTGGGTTGTAGTGCAGATAGTCATCGATAAACGTATCTAAATCAGGCTGATAACCAGAATCCAGGACTTTAAGAGCGTACTCTTTATGAAATGGATTGGCGTGAGGCAGTACTTCACGGGTAATGTCGACTTTGATTTCATCGCGCAGCCAGCTGGCGAGAAGCAGATACGCTTGCATCATGGCTAGAAGGTAAGCAACGTCAAACCGTTCTACTTCAGGGTTTAGATGCAAGCCAAATCCGTAGAGTAAGCTGGCATCCGTGCCTTTCGCGCCTTTGTCGCGTAGGGCACTAAATAGCTGGTCTAGTTCACCTAACTCATCCCAGGGAATCGGCGGGCAGACAATTTCCGTAGGCACTAGGCCCGTCACCATGTCGCCAATCAGTTCGCGGGTTTTTTGATGGAACTCTATTCGCCGATGGCGCTGCTGGCGTGCCCATTCACTGTCGCTTTCATGGTGTTCTTCCAGTAACGTCTTATCAGGATGAGCATACTGGGTATCCAGCTCAATACCGAATTCGCCCCATCGAGTCGCTTCAACGAGTAGCCGATGGGGACTGACCACGTTAAGCTCACCCCCAAATAGCTCGCGTACCAGCTCAGCGGTATCATGCGGCGGGAGTCCGGCGAATTCGATTTCCACACCGACACGCCTTGTTTTTCCATCACTATTTGTACGGTTAGGAGGAGCGTGCAGCGTCATCTCGGTATCCTTGAGGTGAACGTTTAAGCCAACAGCCTATCATAGTCACGCATTAAGGCTGAGCGTACAAAGTTAAGTAAACGCTAACTAAGTGGCGTGTTATGTCAGTTCATTTTCGGGAGTTAAGCGTGCGACAGCACTGGACAATCAATATCGTGTTAGGCGTTTTTTTGACGCTACTCCTAGGTGTGATGACCTTCGCACAGGCGCAGAGCGTTTCTCTGCCAAGCCTGGGGGGAGGCAATGATGCATCAGAAGAGCAGAGTGTCAGTAGTGAACGCTTCCAAAGCTCGCTGAGCGATGTGATCGCAATGCTGGAGAATGAAGAGCAGCGTAGAGCGCTGCTCGACTCCCTGCGTGAATTGCAGCTTGCCACCGAGGCTGGCGAAGAGGACAAAATCGTTCATCAAGGCCTGCTGGGCGCACTAGCCGATACGCTGACCGATATTGGCGAGCAGGCTCAGGCTGGCGATTCGCCGGTTGATGAATGGTCACGACAATTGGTTCAAGGAGCTGCCGACTTACGCGCATTAAATGATGGTGCTGACCAGGGGGAGGCGCTACGCGCAGTGGCTGAAGGCGCCGTCCTTGGTGTTATTTGGGGGACGCTGCTGGTCGTTATGATTGCGTTTGGGCGTTTGATCGCCACACGACGAGAATGGCCGCTTGATTTGCCTCGTGACCCGAAAGCCTGGTTATTGGCAGTGCACTTTTTACGCCGCATGTTGCCTTGGGCACTGTCATTCGCGATTACCCTAGGGATTGGGCAGATATTACCTTACAGCCCAGGCCGAGCGGTTGTACTGGTTGTGGCTTACGTTTGTGTGTGCGGTCGCGCGTTGTCGGTGGTGATTGAAACGGTCATTGCGTTTTTCAGCCGTGGCCATCGTTTTACAGCGGTACAGGTGCTGCAGCAAAAAGCCTTGCGTGGTCTGTTTGTCATTGGCGCATTAATCGCCTTGGGCGATGCGGTGAACTCTACCCGCTTGGTTGAGCTACTGGGTAGTGAGCTTTCCAGCTTAGTGTCTGTGCTTGCGAATATGTTGGCTGCGCTGCTTTCAGCACGCTTTATCTTTAAATTTAAACGACCTGTTCGCCAT
The DNA here is from genome assembly GCF_014897885.1 of Halomonas sp. 3D7M. Lineage (NCBI taxonomy): Bacteria > Pseudomonadati > Pseudomonadota > Gammaproteobacteria > Oceanospirillales > Halomonadaceae > Halomonas > Halomonas sp. 3D7M. The sequence continues at coordinate 40,252 of NZ_JABUZF010000173.1, forward strand.
TTGATCTGTAACCGCCCTTACAAGCAGCGCCGTGATGCTAGTGCCGCCGTTGAGATGATCCGTGCGCTGGGCGGCCTCTGGCATATTCCTGCGCTGCTGATGGTGGGTGGCTCATTATTGGCGATCTTTATCACCGTGGGTGATGTGGGTACAGCGCTTGCGCGCTCGATTATCTCGGCAAGCTTATTGGTGTTGACGTTAGTGGTGACGGGCTTGTTAAGACGTCAGTCAGAGCGCTTGGGTAAGCGCCGTCATCGCCGTCGTTACAGCCAATATCGTAAGCGTTTAGAGCGCTTCGGCTTTGTCCTTGCCCACCTTTGCGCCTGGATGGTATTCGCCGAACTGTTTATGCAGGTTTGGGGCGGTTCGCTGTTTGGCCTTGGTCAGCAAGCGGTAGCCAGTGCCCGTATTGGTCAAGCCTTAATAAGTCTGGGGTCAACTATTCTGCTGGCTTGGCTGGTCTGGATCTTTGCTGATACGGCTATTCAGCGGGCGCTAACGTCATCCGCGCGCTCTCGCGGAAGGCGAGTGAATCAAGCTCGGGCGCAAACCATTACGCCGATGATTCGTAATGTTATTTTTGTGACGATTTTGATTATCGCGGTGATTGCCGGGCTAGCAAATCTTGGCGTTAACGTCACACCACTACTTGCGGGTGCGGGTGTCATCGGTCTGGCGATTGGTTTTGGTGCCCAAACGTTGGTGCAGGATTTAATCACCGGGATCTTTATTCTGATTGAAGACTCCCTGGCGGTGGATGATTTCGTGCAAATTAATGGCCATATGGGGACCGTTGAGGGATTAACGCTACGTACTGTGAAGCTGCGTGATTTAGATGGGGTTGTCCATATCATTACCTTTAGCCGTATTGAGTCGATTCATAATATGTCGCGCCAATTCGGCATTGCGCTAATGCGTATTCGTATCCCTTATGCGATGAAAATTGATGATGCAATTACGCTGATGCAAGAAACAGCGCAAGAGTTACGCAAAGACCCTATGATGCGCCACTATATTTGGTCACCTTTAGAAATGCAGGGTGTGCAGGGCTTTGAAGATGGTTGCCCTATTTTGCGCATGCGTTTTCGCACAGCACCAGAAATGCAATGGGACGTATCGCGTGCCTTTAACTTGCTATTGAAGCAACGCATGGAAGCGCAGGAAATCGATCTGGGCGTACCGCGTCTCAGTGTCAGCATGGAGGCGCGTTCAGAAGATCGTCGGCAAGATCTTATGCCCGATGAGACTGCGAAAGCAGAGCCTACGGGAAAAGAGCGCGCCGGCACGGATTTCACGCTCGATGAGCCGGGTGACAAGAGCAGGGGAGGGAATATCAGTGATGAAGACGGCGATAGCCCGCGAAAGCGGCCAGCGCCGCCAAAACCAGCTCCGCGCCCGACAGAAGCTGAAACCCGCCGAGATGAGCGCGAGCGAGCAGAGGCCTCATCCTATGCTAAGCCCAAGGCCCAAGGCGAGCCCAAAAGCGACGCCTATGCCAGCACCAATGGTGAGCAGGGCAACGAGTAGCCATGGGCCTTTGAAACGCCGCCAGCGGTTATAAAGCGATACCGCAAGACTGACGCGATCAATCAGCTCGTCATGGCGCGAAATAGCATGATCAGGTGGTAGGGAAAAGTCGTTGGCTACATCGCCTTGCCAATGAGCCGCGTGGGTGAGTCCAAGCCTTGCCCGCAGTTGTCCTATGTCGCTGACGGTTTTGTGGAGCTTGTTATAAGCGTCGCGATGTTCTGCAACACCAAGTACGGTTTCAGCATCCTGGCGCAACGCGCTGTTTGGGCAGCGAGCCACCGCGCTATTGATTTCTTGATCGCTCGCGTCGGGTGTTAGTGTCAGTCGTTGATACAAATCGCGCATAATGTTCGAGTCGATACTCACTTTCGGTTTGGGTGCTCTGCCCTTAATCGTTAACAGTAGGCTGATCAGGTGTTTTGCATCAAATAATCGTAGGCACTTTTGATGCGCTGAAAACGCGTTGATGCCAGTGCTATTTGATGTTCACTACCCGAATAGAAACGGTCAGGGTGGTGCAACTGCGCCATGCGGCGATAGGCACGGCGAATATCGGCACGATTAGCCCCTGGTGTTAGTCCTAATACTGCCAGCGCCCGTGTGTTGCGATCGGGTGGTGAAGAGGGGCGCTCCCGCTGTTGGCGACGGGCTTCTTCCTGACGCTTCTGCTCTTGTTGCCAGCGCTGACGCTCTTGCTGTTGGGTCTGTTCTTGTCGTTTGCGGCGCTCTTGTTGTTTGTCCTGTTCCCGCTTGTTCTGTTCCCGCTTGGCCTGCTGCTGTTTTGCCTTCTCACGGTGTGCTTCTTCCTGTTGGCGTTGTTTATTCTGC
>NZ_JABUZF010000175.1:0-3136 GCF_014897885.1 Halomonas sp. 3D7M
GGCTTACCGCCGCAGAGCAGTCGCGCGCCGTGATTGACCGCGTCGTCTACGTGACGCTGCACTTTTTCCACCGCCGCTTGGTTAATCAGCGGGCCGATGGTGCTGCCTTCCGTTAAACCATCGCCGACCTTCAGCGCGCTAACACGCTCGGTCAGCTTGCTGACAAACGCGTCGTAAACCCCGTCCTGTACTAGGAAGCGGTTGGTGCACACGCAAGTTTGCCCGGCATTACGGAATTTTGAGGCAATCGCCCCCTCTACGGCGGCATCCACATCAGCGTCATCAAAGACGATAAACGGCGCGTTGCCGCCCAGTTCCATAGCGGTTTTCTTCACCGTGCTCGCGCACTGAGCAAGCAGGTGCTTACCCACCGGCGTCGAGCCAGTAAACGAGACTTTACGCACCCGTGAGTCGGTGGTGAGCACTTCACCCACCGCTGCCGGTTTTGAGGCGGTAATCACGTTAATGGTGCCGGCTGGCAGGCCTGCTTCAAGCGCCAAGTAAGCCGTTGCCAACGCGGTTAACGGCGTCGCTTCGGCGGGCTTAATCACCACAGTGCAGCCTGCGGCCAAGGCCGGGGCGCACTTGCGGGTAATCATCGCCAGGGGGAAGTTCCACGGGGTAATCGCTGCTACCACGCCGACCGGCTCGCGCAGCACCATGAGGCGCTTGTCCGCGCCGTGACTAGGCAAGGTTTCCCCAGCCATACGCTTGGCTTCTTCAGCGAAAAACTCAATAAATGAGGCGCCGTAAGTCACTTCACCCTTGGCTTCTGCTAGCGGCTTGCCCTGCTCCAGGGTCATCAAGCGGGCTAAGTCATCGGCGTGTTCATTGATCAGCTCAAACCAGCGGCGCAGCAATGCCGAGCGCTGTTTCACTGGCGTTGCGCGCCAGGCTGGCCCGGCGGCATACGCTGCGGCCACCGCATCGCGGGCGTCATCAGCGCCTAAGTCGGCAACCCGGGCAATCGTCTCGCCGGTTGCGGGGTTATCGACGGCAAAGGTCTGTTGACCCTTGCGCCACTCGCCACCCACCAGGGTGGGTACTGCATCGTGTAACCACTGTTCGATAAAGCTCATGATCTTCTCCTGATCTGCAACATGGTATGCACGCTAGCAGTAATGCGCTGGTGAACGAATGCACCACTTTCGCGTTCAACCAGACCACTTTTCTGTTTTACTATCTAAACGGGGAGCATCATGACAATAAGAGGATGTGAATGGACCGCCAGGACGTGTTACAGCAGCTTGTAAAACACTATGCCCAGCAACCTGAGCGTTTAAGCAAACAAGTACGACTGGAGCAGGCATTGAGGCAGGCGGTTACTAAGGCGTGGCCAAACCAAACTCGATTGCCGTCGCACCGTCAGTTGGCATTAACGTTGGGCGTTGCGCGACACACACTGTCCCGTGCCATAGCCTCGCTCATTGAAGAAGGCCTACTAACGACGTTTCATGGCAAGGGCACTTGGAGTTGTAAGAAGGAAACTTCTGTCGCGACCACATCAACCAGCGTTCAACTTTCAAAACGCGCTCAACAAGTGTTGCGTTGGCCTGGCGCCAGCACCGTTCAAAGCGGTGCCTTTGTGCCTGGCATACCGGATATCGCCCAGTTTCCAATGCGCAAGTGGCGTCAGCTGTATGCCAGCGTCACCGTGCCGCAAAATGCCTTACTGCTCTCTTACTCTACCGGTGGCTATGGGCCGCTTAAGCGTGCAATCCGTGAGTTTCTGGCGCGCTGGCGCAATATTCATTGCGATATTGAGCAGATCATCATCACCGATGGTACCCATAACGGTATTGAGCTATGCGCCATGGCATTGGCCGATGTGGGCGATACCGTGGCGATGGAATCGCCCTGTTATTGGGGGGCACGCAATGTATTCACTGCAACAGGGCTTTCGATTGAGATGCTGCCTTGGTATTCCGATAGTGGGCATGAGTTACCGCAGACGACCGGTAATATTGCGCTCGCATATTTGACCGGCTCTCATCACTACCCGCTCAGCGTACCCACACGCGCTGCTCATAAGCAGCAGTTTTGCGATGCGTTATCGCCCACCTACATCGTTGAAGACGATTACGAATTCACCCGCGACGATCACACTAACCTGCTGTTTGATCCCAACTCGGAACGCCATTTACTGGTAGGCTCATTCTCTAAAATGATGTTTCCCGGCCTGCGGCTTGGTTATTTGGTGGTGCCACGCCATTTGGCAGGTCCAATGAACCGCCTACGCAGCGAGTTGTTTCGCGAAGGCCGTATGCTTGATCAAGCGGTATTAGCGCAGTTTATTTTTGATGGTGACTTAGACGCCTGGTGTCGCCGCATCCAGCGCGACTATCTAGGCCGTCAGCAGGTGCTGCACGACCAGATTAGCTCACTACCCAAAGTACGCAATGTGTCCCCCCCGACTAGCGCGATTAGCTTGTGCGTTGAGTTTGAGCCTGGGGTTAATGATGTAGCACTTGCCCAAGCACTGCTCAAAGAACACTTAATTGTTCGCCCGCTAAGCCCCGTGTGCGCTGACAAGGACCCACGGACAGGATTGGTAATGGGCGTGGGCATGCTATCGGGAGAGACATTAGTGCGTGAAGCCCAACGGCTGCGCCGCTGTTTAGAGTTACTACTTCGCTAGGCGAGGTAGGCTTAGACCGTGTTGAGCATCACACTGTATGCCTAGTAAAAAAAACTTATTCACAAGGATTTTGCCATGCGCCACCCTGTTGATAATTCGGTGCTTCTCTCAACGCTTCGCCTATTGATGGTGCTGTGCGCCGTGCTGGCAGTTTCAGGCTGCGCAATTTTTGCACCTAGCCCGCCGGAAGATCAGAGCAATATCTGTGAAATCTTTCGTGAGCAGCCAAGCTGGTATGACTATGCTCGGGAATCCGAAGAGAAATGGGGCACACCGATTGCCACACAGATGTCATTTATTCAGCAGGAGTCTTCATTTCGCAGCCATGTGCGCCCGGACCGCAAATATTACCTAGGCTTTATTCCCGGCCCACGCCCCTCCTCCGCCAAAGGCTATGCCCAAGCCCAAGACCCCGTTTGGGAGGAGTATGAGGATCAAGCGGGCAGTCTGTTTGCCCGCCGAACCCATATGAAGCACGCTACGGATTTTATTGGCTGG
>NZ_JABUZF010000175.1:3163-12623 GCF_014897885.1 Halomonas sp. 3D7M
ACCCGCCGTTCTCAGCAGCAGGCAGGTATCTCGCTGAGTAACCCTGAACACCTTTACTACGCTTACCATGAAGGCGCAGGTGGCTATCAGCGAGGCTCCTATCGCAGTAAACCCCACGTGCTGCGTGCAGGCAGCCAAGTGGCTGCCCGCGCTAACCGTTATCAAGCGCAGCTCAACGCTTGCGAAGCAGAGTTTAAGTGCCGCAAGTTTTATCAGGTCTGGCCGTTTTGTCGTAGTTAAGGGCTCCACCCATGTCTCTAATGAGTGGCTTGGCCTTAATTAGTGTCGTGTTTTTGACATCGATGCTGTCTGGCGTATTTGGCATGGCGGGCGGCTTGGTACTGCTGTGGTTTCTGCTGATCATGTTTCCTGCAGGGACTGCCATGGCCGTACACGGGGTCATTCAACTCACGTCTAACGGATCACGAGCATGGTTGTCGCGACGCTTTATCGTCTGGCGAATTGTTATGCTGATGACATTGGGCGTATTGATCGCCGCAGCTTTGCTGCTGCTGTTCAGCTATAGCCCCAATACCGCGACGGTTTCCCTATTAATTGGCTTAATGCCAATACTTGTATGGATTCCCAAACGTTGGTTTCACTTAGATGCTAATCGCGCCAGCCACGCGCTAGGTTGTGGCATTGCCGCTGGGAGCCTTACCATTGCGGCGGGGGTTTCTGGGCCACTGATTGATATCTTGTTTGTGCGCTCCCAAATGGATCGACGACAAGTGGTATCCACCAAGGCGATGATTCAGGTGGTGGCTCACAGCATCAAGATTCTCTTTTATCTGGGCGCAGCCATGGCGCTTAGCACCAGCGAATGGGGTATTGTGCTGCTAGCAGCGCCGTTTGCGATCTTTGGCACCCACACCGGCAACCGTATTTTGCAGCGCCTCACTGATGCCAACTTCCGCACCTGGACGCGCTGGATCGTGACCGGTATTGGGGGTTTCTATTTCCTGCAAGGGCTCTTTCTACTCACCCGCTAACGTTGGGCAGTGCCCAAGCTATGTGCACAACATCATTACTGCGACAATTGCCGCACAATACAAACCAGTAATATCAGAACGCCTTACCGGGCGTAGCGCAGCTAATTATCTTGCAGGGGGCATCACTAATATTTCGGAAACGATGCGGAACGCTTGTCTTGAAATAATAAGACTCCCCCGGCCCTAAGCGCCTGGCGGTGCTGCCCACAATGATTTCGATCTCGCCTTCTACAACAAAGCCAGCCTCTTCACCGTAGTGAGTAATCATGGCTTGCCCAGTGTCCGCACCCGGCAGATATCGCTCCACCATAAACGCCAGCGCACGGTTAGGCCGATTTGCCCCGACAAGCTTGAAGGAAATATCACCGGATGCGATATCAACCAAGTCATCCGCCGAATAGAAAATCTGCTCCTGACTATCAAGATCCATCGTAAAAAAATCACCGACGCTCATAGAGAATGCGTTTAGGATTTTCTTCAGGGAACTGACTGATGGGCTAACTTTTCCTTGCTCTATTAGCGAAAGACTTGAGTGGGTAACCCCACACAACTTTGCCAGTTCACGCTGCGAAATCCCTCGCTGCTTGCGCAAGGAGCGCAAGCTCGCACCCACGTCATCCGACATGCTTTTTTCACTCCCTATCAATAAGTAAATTAAATTACGTTGACGGTCTATTGACGGGCACATAATAGCGCAAAAAAAACCCCACGGCTGTGGGGCAAGCTCTCAATTAACGTGGCGTTATGAAAAAATAATCGTCTTGATCAGCCTCAATCATCATGTTCCGTTCAGGCGCTACGAACTCCCGCCAACTCCGAGTCGGCGCTTGCCGTTTTCGCTCCATCTTCATAGGCGATACGGAAGCCGGTAAAGCCATAAATAATCGCGAACATCGGGCTCAGCAGCGCCAGAAAGGCGTAGGGCGCGTAGCTAAAGGCACTGACCCCAAGCGTGGCAAACATAAAGGCACCGCAGGTATTCCAGGGCACCAGTGGTGATGTCATGGTGCCAGCATCCTCCACTGTGCGAGACAGGTTTTTCAGTTTGAGCGAGCGACGTTTGTACTCGCTGGCATACATACGGGCAGGCAGAATAATACTGAGATACTGATCGCAACCTACGACGTTAGCGGCCATCGATGTTGCCACTGTGGTAGCAATCAGGCTGCCAGTAGTCTTGGCCAGTTTGAGCAGACTTTCCACGATGGTGCGAAAGAACCCTGCTGACTCAAGAATCCCGCCAAAACTCATCGCGATAATGATCAGCGAAACCGTCCACATCATGGCGCTAACGCCGCCGTTGGTTAGCAGGTCGTCCACCGTAACGTTTCCAGTGTCTACCGCGTAGCCTTCCACAAAAATAGTAAAGCTATCGCCTAACGGGACGCCCTGAACCACAATTGCACAGACAATTCCCATCAGCGAACCGATAGAAAGTGCCGGAATGGCAGGTACTTTCTTAATCATCATCACGATGACGGCCGCTGGCACCAGTAGCAGCCAGGGGCTAATGATAAACAGCTCATTGAGGCTCTGCTGTAACTCGTTTACCTGTGCCGCGCCATCACCGGAAGGCGTCATGTTCAGGCCAATAATGGTGTAAAGCACCAGAGCAACCGCTAACGCAGGAACCGTGGTGTAAAGCATATAGCGAATGTGTTCAAACAGATCGACACCAACCACACCTGGCGCCATATTGGTGGTTTCGGAAAGCGGAGAAATCTTGTCACCAAAATACACGCCGGAGATCACAGCTCCCGCGACCATGGCCGGGTTAAGGCCTAGCCCTTCACCGACGCCCATCAAGGCGATACCAATGGTGCCGGCCGCCGTCCAGGCATTGCCACCAGCCAACGATACCAAACAGCAAATTAAGCACGCCGCGACCAAAAAGTAATCAGGTGCCAGAATGCTCAGGCCGTAATAGATCATCGTGGGCACAATCCCACCAGCAATCCAGTAGCCAATAATGGTGCCGATAATGATCAGAATGACAATCGCCTGAGTCGTCAGGCCAATAGAGCGCATGATGCCCGCTTCAAGCTTTTTCCAGCGGCTACCCGTCGCAAGGGCCACCGCCGTTGCCACAATCGCACTTAAAAACAGCGGCAAGTGCGAATCCGTTTCGAAGTAGCCAATAAATACGCCCAAAGATGCTGCCATAAACACAATGGGGATCATGGTCGCTTTTAAACTTGGCCGTGGTATTTCCTGATCTTCCTTAACAGTGGTGTCGGTCGACATAATGTCCTCACTCAGCATTTGCTTGTTGTTGGTGTTGATAGTGATGTAACCGCGTTAGAAACCGTTGTGCTGGTCATCGCTGAGACCATTGCAGAGACCATCGCAGAGATTGTTATTACCTTTCTGATACGGCGCTCAGGCACAGGGAAGCCATGGCCAGAGCCACCGCTTATACGGCGGCGTCTGGCGCTGTGGATGACTCAAATCAATACGTGGTAAAGATGTTTTAAGGGCTAAGCGACATCCATACCGTCTTCACTTCACAGTATTTCTCCTGCGCGTGAAGCGATTTATCGCGTCCATTGCCCGACTGCTTAACACCGCCGAAGGGAACGGTCTGATCGATACCGGCCCAGTTATTCACATAGACCTGACCGGATTGCAGCCGCCGAGAGACCCGCATGATGCGGTCAATATCTTGACTCCAAACGCCGGCAGCAAGGCCGTAGTCGCTGTCATTGGCCAGAGCAATGGCTTGCTCTTCGCTGTCGAACCCAAACACACTCAGCACAGGGCCAAATATTTCTTCGCGGCCAATACGCATTTCGGGAGTCACATCATCGAAGACCGTAGGCGGCAGGAAATACCCATTGGAATCGCTAGGCTCGCCGCCCAGTTTCAGGGTGGCGCCTTCGCTTTCGCCTTGGCGAATATACGCCAGTACTCGTTGGTACTGCGCTTCATCAACCATGGCACCCATGAAGCTACCCGGATCGAGCGGGTCTCCCGGCTGCATGTGCTCAGCAGCTTTCACTACGCGAGCCACAAAATCTTTGCGAATGCTGTTTTCCACCAGCAGGCGCGAACCGGCAATACAGACTTCGCCTTGGTTGTGGAAAATAGCTTCCGCAGCGCTTTGGGCGACGGCATCAAGGTGTTGGCAGTCGGCAAAAACGATGTTGGGGCTTTTGCCACCGCACTCCAGAAACACGCGTTTCAAGTTGGATTGTCCCGCGTACTGCATCAGCTGTTTACCCACACCGGTGGAGCCGGTAAACGCCAGACCATCAACCTGCATGGAAAGTGCCAGAGCCTTGCCCACCGTATGGCCGTACCCTGGCAGCACCTGAAAGACGCCATCGGGAATACCCGCTTCCTTGGCAAGGTAGGCCAAGCGCAGCGCTGACAAAGGTGATTTTTCCGACGGTTTGAGAATGACGCTGTTGCCTGCCGCCAGTGCCGGAGCAATCTTCCACGACGTCATCATTAGTGGGAAATTCCACGGCACAATGGCAGCGATAACGCCCATTGGCTCGCGCAGCACCAACCCTAGCGCACGATCTCCAGTAGGAGCCACTTCACCGTAAAGCTTGTCGATACACTCCGCTTGATAGCGCAGACAGGCGACGGTGCCTGCCAAGTCACCTAGCGAACTGGAAATCGGCTTGCCCATGTCCAACGTATCTAACAGCGCCAGTTCATCGCGGTGTGTCTCTACCAGCTCGGCTAGACGCAGTAGCACCCGCTTACGCTTACTCGGGTGGCAACGCGACCAGACACCACTTTCAAAGGTTGCACGGGCTGCTTGCGTTGCAAGCTCAGCCTCTTGCGCATCGCAGCTGGCCACCTCAGCAAGAACATGTCCGGTGGCAGGGTTGATACTGCTCAGCGTGCTACCATCAGCGGCAGCGACAAACTCACCATTAATGAAAGCGCGCGTTTCAAAGCTCAGTGATGCGGCTTTTGATTGCCAGTCGGCGAGGGTTTTCGGTGTATCTGCCGCCATTATGCACTCTCCATAGGGTGTGTTATCGCCAGCTTTTCAGCGGTTTTATCCAACGCCAAACGTGCCTTACTGACCAATTCATCGATTTCATCGCGAGTGATAATTAGCGGCGGAGACATCACCATCGTATCGCCCACTGAGCGCATCACCAGGCCATGCTCAAAGCACAAATCACGACACAAGTTGCCCGCGGAAAGAGACTTATCGAAGCGTTCACCGGTGCGCTTGTCGGCGACCAGCTCTAGTGCCCCAATCAAGCCCAACGAACGGGCTTCACCCACTAACGGATGCTCAGCCAGTTCCTGCCAACGCTTAGCCAGATAGGGCCCCAATTCATCGCGGACTTTCTCGACTACCCGTTCACTTTCCAGCAATTCGAGGTTTTTAAGCGCAACCGCTGCACACACAGGGTGGCCGGAATAAGTAAAACCGTGGAAGAACTCACCGCCGTCTTCGATCAGCGTATCGGCCACGCGATCTCCCACCAGCACCGCGCCAATGGGCAGATAGCCCGACGACAACCCTTTGGCAATCGGCATCAGGTCAGGTTGTAAGCCATAGTGAGTACTGCCAAACCACTCGCCTAAACGCCCGAACCCGCAAATCACTTCATCGGCAATCAACAGAATATCGTACTTGGCCAACACCTCTTTCACCGCTGGCCAATAGCTGTCCGGCGGAATGATTGCACCGCCTGCACCCTGCACCGGCTCAGCAATAAACGCCGCCACTTTGTCTTCACCTAACGCCAGAATTTGCTCTTCTAACGCTTGGGCACACTGCTTGCCAAAGGCTTCCTGACTCATGTCGCGCCCTTCACCAAACCAGTAAGGCTGGCAAATATGGCTAATCCCCGGCACACACGGGCCACCTTGATCATGCATCGGCGCCATGCCACCAAGGCTCATGCCCGCGACAGTAGAGCCGTGATAACCATTTTCACGCGAGATGACCCATTGCTTCTCCGGCTTGCCTTTGATCGCCCAGTAGCGCCGCACCATGCGCAGCACGGTATCGTTGGCTTCAGACCCGGAACCCGTGAAGAACACATGATTGATATGCTCGGGTGCCAGCTCACTCAGCTTAGCGGCCAGCTTTACTGCCGGAGGATGGGTGGTTTTAAAGAAGTTGTTGTAATACGGCAACTGCTGCATCTGCTCGCTGGCGGCATCCACCAACTCTTGCCGGCCGTAGCCGAGATTGACGCACCAAAGACCCGCCATACCATCAAGAATACGATTGCCTTGGCTGTCGTAAATGTATACCCCATCGGCGTGGGTGATGATGCGGCTACCCTCTTCGCCAAGTGATTTAAAGTCAGTGAATGGATGAAGGTGGTGTTGGCGATCCAACGCCTGATAGTCCTGGGTCTGCATAGGTCGGCTCCTGTTCAAGTCGTTGCAACAAGCATTCAGCTATTAACTGGCTGGGCGGCGCGTTGGGTACGATGCTGACGGCAGGCCGCCGCAAACCCCTGAAATAGTGCGTCATAGAAAGGATGTTCTTTAGGACGCCACTCCGGATGCCACTGCACAGCCAGGGCGAACGCAGCCGCGTCGCGCACCGAAATCGCTTCAACTAATCCATCAGGTGCCCAGGCTTCTGCATCCAGACCTGGTGCAAGCTGATCAATCCCCTGCTGGTGCAGTGAATTCACCTCAGCATGCTCGCTGCTATAGAGCGCCGCCAGGGCGCCATCCGGGCGGATCTTTACCGTATGAGAGGGCGCATAATGGCCCGCCATGTCGTCAGCGGGCGGCTCACGATGATCGAGCATGCCTGGTAGCGTTTGAACTGCCTGATGAAGGGTGCCTCCAAAGGCGACATTCATTTCCTGAAAGCCGCGACAAATGCCAAATAGAGGCAACGCCTGACGTAATGCCTCGTGCACCCAGCAAAGTGCCGCTTCATCTCGCCGTGCGTCAGCACGGGTATTCTCTGGGGCGCGTTCTGCACCATAGCGGTCAGGAGCGACGTTGGTATAACTGCCAGTTAGCAGCAAGCCATCCAGGCTGCCCAACAGAGCAATGGCCTGTTCAGCATGCTGCTCGGGCGTCAATGTATCGGCGGCTAACACAGGAAGAATCACCGGCGTGATGCCGTAGTGGTAAAGCGCCTGCAGGAATTTATCGGTCACTATCTGCGCGGGATGGCCTTCCACTTCTCGGCAGCAGGCGATAACACCCACCAGTGGGCGTGGGGAATGCGTTGCTTGCATAGTCAAACCACTTTGTCAGTTGTTATGTTTTATTCAACAGTCACTTCAACATAGCGTGGCTTGTTTTATTTTCCAATAGCAAAATAGTATTTTTATGAAAAAACATATTAAATCATTGATAAACAAAGAATTAAAAAACACATCTGTTACCGACAAAAAATAATGACACTATTTTTGTTATTAAATATTTGACACAAGCGGCTGCCGAAGCAAGGATACTGTTAGCAGAAACACAACTAAAACGGCATAAAAATAAGGTACAACGTATGTCCTCTGCCAATAACACAGACGCTCAAAACGTAGCCTCGGACTTTCTTGACAATCACCCAGAGATCACCAGCATTGACCTGTTAATCAGTGATCTTAACGGTGTCATTCGTGGTAAACGTATCCCTAGCGATAACCTTGGCAAAGTGTTTGAAAAAGGCATTTATTTGCCTGCTTCGGTATTTGCGTTGGACATCAATGGCAACACCGTTGAAGAGACGGGGCTGGGGCTTTCCAGCGGCGACGGCGACCGCGTATGTCGCGCCATTCCCGGCACGCTCAATCCGGTCACCTGGATGAATAACAACCAGTATGGCCAGCTATTGATGACCATGGAGGAGATGGACGGCGCGCCATTTTTTGCCGATCCTCGCCAGATTCTGCGGCGCATTCTTGAGCAGTTCTCCGAGCGTGGTTTAACCCCTGTCGTCGCCCTTGAGTTAGAGTTTTATCTGGTTGATCGTTTACGCGACGAAGAAAACTTGATTCAGCCACCGCAGTCCCCCTGCAGCGGCGAGCGAGCCACTCAAAGTCAGCTGTATTCGGTGCTTGAGCTAGACGAGTACGCTGAGTTTATCAATGACTTGCAGAGTGCCGCCCAGGCGCAAGGCTTGCCGCTGGATACGGTATTGAAAGAGTGTGCACCCGGCCAGTTTGAAGCCAATCTGATTCACACAGATGATGCGTTAAGCGCCTGCGACCACTCGGTACTACTCAAGCGATTGATCAAGGGCGTTGCATTAAAGCACGGCTTTGAAGCTACCTTTATGGCCAAGCCTTACGGCTTAGAAGCGGGTAGCGGCACCCATGTTCACGTCAGTCTGGTAGATAGCAACGGACACAATATCTTTGCCGAAAACGGCGACGATCCGCTGGAGAGCACCGCACTGCAACACGCCGTAGGAGGACTGCTGGAGCTGATGCCAGACTCCATGGCACTGCTGGCTCCCAACCTAAACTCGTTCCGCCGTTTTCAGGAAGGACTCTATGTGCCCTTGGCACCTACCTGGGGATACGATAACCGCTCTGTGGCCATACGCGTTCCCGCCGGGCCAAAAGAAGCGCGGCGCATAGAACACCGCGTAGCGGGTGCCGATGTTAATCCCTACCTGTTACTAGCCACCGTACTGGCCTCTATCCACCATGGCCTAACTCAGCAGACTACACCTGCGGAGCCAATCATCGGCAACGCCTATGACCAAATCGCACCCCAGCTAACTAACAGCTGGACCCAAGCGCTGCACCTGTTAAGCAACAACCGTGTACTTGGCGAACAGCTTGGCGAAGACTTTATTGAAGTGTTCATTGCCAACCGCCAAGCAGAGCGCGCCGAAACCATGCGCGAAGTTAGTGCCATGGAGTATGACTGGTACCTGCGCCACGTATAAGCTGATAAACCACCAATAGAACCCACCAAGAGAATAGAGAGAGGCGCTGCTCGGCGTCTCTCTTATTGCTTCTGCCTGTCTTATGCTGCCCCCTGTCCTTCTATTAGCTTTTTATGCCGTGTTATCTGTGAGCATCCGTGGCAAATAAAAAACGGGCTGACGAATGTATTCGCCAGCCCGTTTCCGAGCAATCACCAAACTAATCGGCGCTAAACCGCCAGCCGGTCACGCATGGCGTAGAACCACGCTCCCATGGCAGAAAGCGGCACACGTAACAGCCGTCCACCGGGCATTGGCAGATGGGAAATCTGTGCAAACGCTTCAAAACGCGTCTCTTCACCACTGATCGTTTCTGCCACTAACTTGCCAGCCAAATGAGAGCACGTCACCCCGTGGCCAGAATACCCCTGAGCGTAGTAAACGTTGCTATTAATGCGGCCAAACTGCGGCAGGCGGTTAAGTGTCAGCAAAAAGTTACCACTCCAGGCGTAATCGACGCGCACATCGCCAAGTTCAGGAAAAGTAGCCAGCATCTTTGGCCGAATAGCTGCCTCAATACTCGCGGACTCCTGACCGCCATAGTTCACCCCGCCGCCATACAGCAAACGGTTATCGGCGGTCAGGC
>NZ_JABUZF010000175.1:12673-18210 GCF_014897885.1 Halomonas sp. 3D7M
TCTACCGCTTTATCGTTAGGTAGTAATCGTGCTGCTGACTCTGCAGACAGCGGCTCAGTGGTAATAATCTGGGTGCCGCACGGCATTGCCTTGCTTTCCAGCTTGGGTAGCAACCCTTGCAAATAGGCATTGCCAGCCATAACGACCCGTTGAGCAGTCACGCGACCCTTGGGCGTATGCAGCGTCACCGGCTCACCATGCTCTACGCGAGTCACGGGGGAGTGCTCAAAAATCTTGCCACCCAACGACTCCAACGCCGCCGCCTGCCCCAGCACCAAATTGAGAGGATGAAGATGCCCCCCAGAGTGATCTACCAATGCCCCCACATAACGATCGCTGCCTATTTCTCGTCTGACCTCTTCACCTTCCAACAGCTCAAGTTTCTGATGGCCGTAACGCTCCCATAAGGCTTTTTGCTCCTTTAAGCCTTCCCACTGCTTCTTGTTACAAGCGGCAAATAAGTTGCCTTCTTTTAGGTCGCAGTCGATCTGATACTTTTCAATGCGCTGACGGATAATCTGGTTACCCTCAAATGCCATTGCACCCAGCGCCCGAGCGGTTTCAGCGCCGTTTTGTTTCTCAATAACATCCATATCACGGCTATAGCTATTAACGATCTGGCCACCGTTGCGCCCGGACGCCCCAAAGCCAATCGCCACGCTTTCCAGCACCACTACCCGATGACCACGCTCCGCCAAATGTAGTGCTGCAGAGATGCCCGTAAAGCCAGCCCCCACGACACAGACATCACATTCAACATCCCCCTCCAGCATGGGCCTTTGAGATGTGGAGTTTGACGATGCCGCGTAGTAAGACGCGACATGACCAGAAGACGCTTGAGGTTGCATTTGCCACCTTCCTTTTGTTGATTATTTTAACCAATTTGATCATATAGACCGACGTACAAATGCGCAAGCAACAGCATTAAATGGGCTTATAGAGGCGAATAACACCTTTCCCCACAAGACAAATGTTATTAAAAAAGCAACACTCGGACATAAAACACACGCTCATCACGCTGAAAATAATCACCGCACGTTTTTATGCACCGCTCCCATTGAGGGCGAGGCCACGTGCTTCCTGTGCGCGTCTTATTACCGGGTACGATTGAGGCACAACTCGCTACTATTGCTAGCGTTGATAACCACAGCGGTGTAACGCTAGAGCAGCTGCCTATACTCACCATAGCCCCCACCGGAGACCGCTATGGATTATCAACACTACCGCACAGCCCTTGCCGAGACGCTTGCCCAAAGTGAGTTGCCCTTTGCACCTGCCGAATACCAAACGCGCCTAGACAAAGTGCGCCATGCAATGGCACAACGCGGACTGGATGCATTACTGCTCACCGACCCTGCCGACATTAACTACTTAACCGGCTACCACACCTTCGAGGTATCGGTTCACGCCTGCTTAGTGTGCACACCTACACAACTGGTACTGCAGGTGGCATCCATTGAAACAGGGGCGGCAGTGGTCACCGCCCGTGTCGACGAAATCATTGGTTACCGATGGGAAAACCTGGATGAAATCATCACGCCGCTCGCGGACTTACTCACTGCTTGCGAGCAAATTGGCATTGATGGCTGGAGCAGCGGTTTGCGAGTGGGCGTGATGGACGCGCTGGCCCGCTCAGTAGGTAAAGAGCGCTTCTGTGAAGCAGGTGATCTGCTCGATACGATTCGTATTGTTAAAAGTAGCGCCGAACTTGAAATGCTCAGCGAAAGTGCACGAATCACTGCGGCAGGTTTAGAGGCTGCGATGGCCGCTATTCGCCCTGGCATGACCGATAACGATATTGCGGCCATCGGCGCTAAAGCACTGCTAGAAAACGGTAGCGAGTTTATGAGCTTGCAGCCTATCGTGACCAGCGGACACCGCATCGGCGTGATTCACGTGAACCACAAGCGTCGCGTCATACAGCCCAATGAACCGATATTTTTAGAATTTGGCGCCGCTTACCAGCGCTATACCGCGCCGATGATGCGCACAGCGGTGACTGGAAAACCTAGCGCCGAATTAACCGCCACCCGCGACTTGTGCCGCTCGCTGTTCGAAACCCTGTGCAGCCATATGAAACCAGGCAACACCTTTGATGATGCCGCGAAGGCAGCGGATGCACTGCTGGCACCTACCCGTGATCAACTGTTCTTCTCGGGGGTATTTGGCTACGCTGTGGGTGCGCAGTTCCCTCCTAGTTGGGTTGAAGGCACCGGCTATATTGCCCAAGGCCTGCATCGTCCCTTCGAAGAGAACATGGTCTTCCACTTACCGCTCTGTTTACGCGTTCCTGGCCAGTGGGGCGTAGGCATCAGTGATACCGTAGTGGTCACTCAACACGGCGCCGAGCCACTCACTAACAACGATTGGCAGCTCTATCAGGCAATGGATAAGTAGCGAATAGATAACCGCATTGATAGCCCAAGATTGACAGTACGATTAACCAGCGCTATCGTCACTAAAGATGCAAATGAGAAACACTATCTTTTCATGATCTCATTTAACTGAGGTGACGATCAGTTGAGGTAACGATAAGTACTATGAATGAGCTCTATGAGTAAGTTCTATGGATAAGTACTAAGAGTAAGTACTATGGATAAGTACCATGACTAGTGAACAGCGCCAGCTTCGCCAAACGTTTATTTTTCTACGCACCTCTTTCGAAGCAGTGCAACACTCGATTGCCGGTCGGCTAGACGACCCGCTGCCCTGCTGGCTAGACACCAGCATGCTCACCCTACTGTCACGGGAACTAACCCGCTGCAGCCAGCAAGCGAAGCCGCTCTTCGCCCCTCCCGTCACCGAGCAAATATTCATTGCCTCACAGCAGTGTGACTTACTCCTCAAGCAGTGCCCCGGCGTGCTGAGCAGCGCCGTTTGCCACCGCCAGTTAAGTGCCATCATGCTGGCGCTGACCAACGCTATTGAGCAAATCAACACACCAGCCAAGCGCCGCTGGCCTTGGCAGAGAGCCTAAGCAACCCTTTACCTATACCCCGGTTTATTGCGTTGCCGGGGGTTTGTTTTTCCTTCAAAAATCTTATCCCATGACTGCGCCGTAGCGGCTAGCAATTACTGAGTTAGCATTTACTAGTAAACTGGTCTATTCTGTTCGCCACGATTTAATTGACCGCTTCCAAAAGGAGTTTGCTCATGGCGTATGAAACGCTTTTCACCCCTCTTCAGTTAGGCAGTTTGTCGATCCCAAACCGAGTCATCATGGCGCCGCTGACACGCTCGCGCACTCCAGATAGCGTGCCGGGCACCCTGCAGGAAGCCTATTACGGTCAGCGGGCAGGCGCAGGTCTGATTATTAGTGAAGCAACCAACATCTCCCCTACTGCGAAGGGTTATGTGTATACGCCAGGCATCTGGACGGATGAACAAGAAGCGGGCTGGAAAGGCGTGGTGGATGCGGTGCATGCCAAAGGTGGCCGTATCGCGCTGCAGCTGTGGCACGTTGGGCGTGTATCCCATGAAATGGTGCAACCGAATGGCCAACAGCCTGTTGCCCCTAGCGCGTTAAAAGGCGAAGGCGCTCAGTGCTTTGTTGAATTTGAAGACGGCACTGCTGGCCAGCACCCTACCAGCACGCCCCGGGCACTGGAAACCGATGAGATCCCCGGCATTGTTGATGACTACCGCCAAGCCGCTGTTCGCGCCAAACGCGCAGGCTTCGACATGGTGGAAGTCCACGCGGCTAACGCCTACCTGCTTAACCAGTTCCTGGCCACCGGTACCAACCAGCGCACCGACCAGTACGGCGGCTCGTTGGAAAACCGCGCCCGCTTCCCGCTAGAGGTGGTCGATGCGGTAATTGAAGTTTTCGGTGCACAGCGTGTGGGCATTCGCTTGACGCCCTTTATCGAACTGTTCGGCCTGACCGATGATGAACCTGAAGCCATGGCTTTCTATCTGGCGGAACAATTGTCCAAACGCGGCTTAGCCTATCTGCATTTAAACGAGCCTAACTGGATCGGTGGCGATATCACTTTTCCTGACGGCTTTCGTGAGCAAATGCGCAAGCGCTTTAACGGCAGCCTGATTTACTGCGGCAACTACGACGCAGAACGCGCGGAGTCACGCATTAATCAAAACACCGCCGATGCCGTAGCCTTTGGCCGCCCTTATATCGCTAACCCCGACTTGCCGGAACGCTTCCGAGTGAATGCCCCCCTTACCGAGCCGAACCATGAAACGTTCTACGGCGGTGATGAAAAGGGCTACACCGATTACCCGTTTATGGCTAACGGCTACGATCGTATTGGCTAGATTGCTTGTTAAGCCGAACCCTTATGAATGAAAAGCATCACTTAGGTGGTGCTTTTTTATATCTGAACACGCCAAAACGCTGCTAGGCTGTTGATTCTTTAGTTTTTATATACAGGTGGTGCATGCTCAGCTCGCGGTTCACTCTACTGGTATGCTTCCTTGTCTTTGGGTGGCGCTTGCGTTAACACTGAATGCCGCTATTTTACGACTAAATAATAGGGCCTAAGCGCCGACAGATAGGACTCAATGAGATGGACACCACTTCACTTCCGTTCTTGCTCGCTATTGCTTCATTAGTGCTGGGGGTCGTGGCTGCGGCTATTTTCGTTTATGTGGTTATTCCCAAACAACGCCGCGCCAAAGCAAAGGCCGCCACGCCGCCGCCAGCACCTAAAGCAGAACCACAGCCCCCTTCGCCTGAACCAGAAGAACCGGTGCCCGCCAAGCGCACAGCGAAAGTAAAGCAGCACTCTCTGTTTGTGATTTTTTCTCACCCCGATGCGACGACAGACGAACGCCTGACCGAATGGCTACGGGGAAAAGAAGCCAGCTATGATGCGGTCAAAAAGGTTTTCTTTATCAAAGGCAAACAACCCTCGAACCCAATCACAATCGCCAACGCCTTTCCACCTGGAGAAATGCCCGACCTACTGCAAGGCGAGACCCACGAACCCATTCGTGGGATTAGCTTGCTGGTTAAGCCGCCGCTACATAAACGTCGCAATCAGCAGATGTACGTTTATGTAGAGCTCGCCAAAGAGCTAAACGAAACCTTTAGCGGCAACTTACTCGATGCCGAGCAGCAACCCGCCTCAGAGTCGACTTACACACACATTATTGGTTGATCGGTTAGCGATCAAACAACGCCTTGACTACGCAGGTAGTCGTCGTAGCTGCCGCTAAAGTCGACAAGGCCCTCGGGCTGCATATCGATAATGCGCGTGGCCAGCGAGGAAACAAACTCGCGGTCGTGGCTGACAAATATCAGCGTGCCTGGGTAGTTCTCCAGCGCTAAGTTCAGCGCCTCAATCGATTCCATATCCAGGTGGTTGGTCGGCTCATCCATTAGCAGCACGTTCGGGTTGGTGAGCGTTAGCTTGCCAAACAGCATGCGCCCCTGCTCGCCACCGGAAATGACCTTCACCGATTTACCAATATCGTCGCTGGAAAACAGCATCCGACCCAACGCGCCGCGCACCACTTGCTCACCGCCTTTGGTCCACTGGCTCATCCACTCGAAGAGCGTGGCATCAACAGGAAAGTCG
>NZ_JABUZF010000175.1:18245-39170 GCF_014897885.1 Halomonas sp. 3D7M
CTTGGCCAAACATGCCAACTTCCGCCGCATCGGTCCACTTCACTTCACCGGCATCGGGGTGTAAATCACCCGCCAGGGTTTTCAGCAGGGTGGTTTTACCAATGCCGTTGGGGCCGATAATAGCAATGCGCTCACCCGCTTCTACGGTCATCGAGAAACGCTCGAAGAGCGGCTTCTCATCGTCGTAGCCTTTGGTAATGGCATCAACATTCACGGCATTGCGGTGGATCTTTTTATTCTGCTCAAAGCGGATAAACGGGCTAACCCGGCTCGAAGGCTTGATATCTTCCAGCTTGATTTTATCGATCTGGCGCGCCCGTGAAGTGGCCTGTTTGGCTTTGGAGGCGTTGGCCGAGAAGCGGCTAACAAACTGCTGAAGCTCGGCAATTTGGGCTTTTTTCTTGGCGTTATCCGAGTGCTGGCGCTCGCGGGCAGCAGTGGCGGCAGTCATGTAGTCGTCGTAGTTGCCGGGGAACAGGGTAATTTCCCCGTAATCCAGATCCGCCATGTGCGTACACACACTGTTCAGGAAGTGGCGGTCGTGGGAGATGATAATCATGGTACTGCTGCGCGCTTTGAGAATATCTTCCAGCCAGCGGATAGTATTGATATCCAGGTGGTTAGTCGGCTCATCGAGCAGCAGCACATCCGGGTCGGAAAACAGTGCTTGGGCCAGCAGCACACGCAGTTTCCAGCCGGGAGCAACTTCGCTCATCGGGCCGGTGTGCTGTTCAATGGGAATACCTAGCCCCAACAGTAGCTCCCCGGCGCGAGACTCAGCGGTATAGCCGTCAAGCTCAGCAAAGCGTACTTCCAAGTCGGCCACCGCCATGCCGTCGGCTTCACTCATTTCTGGCAAAGAATAAATCCGTTCGCGCTCGGCGGCTACTTTCCACAGTTCAGCGTTCCCCATGATGACGGTATCGATGACCCGCTCGTTCTCATAGGCAAACTGATCCTGGCGTAGCTTACCCAGCCGCGTGCTGCTATCCAGCATGACCTGCCCGGAAGAAGGCTCAAGCTCGCCACCCAAAATTTTCATAAAGGTGGACTTACCGCAACCATTGGCGCCAATCAAACCGTAGCGATTGCCGTTATTAAATTTGACGGAGACATTTTCAAACAGGGGCTTGGCCCCAAACTGCATGGTGATATTGGCGGTTGCGATCAAGATGTGAGCCCTGGTTAACAGTGTAATTGCGCATTCAAAGGCTCGCGATTCTACGCGCCTTTGGGCAGCGTTACACCTCCCACCTAGTGAGCATTGTCTAGCGTAGCCGGAAGTTCGAGTAGAAAACGTTCACCATCAAGTGCTTGGCGCAGCCGTGCGTGCAGTATCGCGACGATGTCAGGGTGTTCGCCAACCAGCGCGGTGGTTGTCACACTCAAACCTGGGTGGCGCTGTTCAGCGGCGGCACAAATCTCGGCGATATCGCCACCTTCCCCCGCATGACGCCCAGGCGAGAGAAACAACATCGCTAAGATGACCGGGCCTGATTGGAACTCCGGCGTATCCAATAAATGCTCCAACAGCGGCTCGTTAAAGCGATATTCGTCACCTTCACGGCGTTCCATCGAGGCAGCCGCCACACAAGCCACGTCATCACCAAGCAGTACACTAAGCTGTCCCGCCAAGCGGTTGCGCACGGCGGTCACTTCAGGAATCGGGCTGCCATGATCGACCAGCGCTACATGCGGCGTCGTTCCCGCTTGATGCTTATCGCGCACGTTGTCGGCCAGCAGTTTGGCTAAGCGCAGGTCATTATTGCCCCGCTCATCCACCAGCGGCTGGGCCACACGAACGCTCACCTGGGGAAAACGCGCCTGCAGTGCTGCCATGCGCTCTGGCAAGTAGCCCGTCAGTGCTTTGCTTGGGCCAAAGAAGAACGGCAGCACAATGATCTCTGTCGCCCCATTCTCGGCACTGCGCTCAGCAGCCGGGCCCAGAGTCATCGCGGGGATGCCGTCAACCTCTTCAGGAGGGATTTTATTAGAGTGCAGCAAGGAAGCCGCCTGCACGGTTTCGCCTAACTGCTGGCTGAGCGCAGATGCCGCGCGGCGCAGGTTGTGGGTTGCCTGAGGCCGTAATGAGCCGTTATCGACGAGAAAAATAGCGCGCATGTCGGTCTCCGGAAATGGTCAAGTAAGTAATCACTAAAGGCATGATAAGATGAGCGCTTTAACCGATGTACCGTACTCATGATGCTTGATAGCGATGTTTGATACTACCGCCCTGAACCAGCAAAGAAACTTCTTCGATGGCCATACCGATATCTGGCTTTTTGGTTATGGCTCGCTGATCTGGAAGGCCGACTTTGCCTACTTGGAACGACAGCCCGCCTACATTACCGGCTGGGCGCGACGTTTTTGGCAAGGCTCTCACGATCATCGTGGCACGCCGGACGCACCGGGGCGCGTCGCTACGCTGATTCGTGCCCAAGGGGAAGTATGTCACGGCATGGCGTACCGCATTACACCCGACGTGCTGGCACCGCTAGATGTACGTGAAAAGAACGGCTACCTGCGTGAAAAAGTGCCGCTCACTTTTCTAGCGCAGCGTGGCAATGTGCAGGCGGCAAAGGCAACAACGGAAGGGCTAATTTACTTAGCTACTGAAGATAACCCAGCCTTTCTGGGCGAGGCATCGTTGGATGATATTGCACACCAAATTGCCCATTCCCATGGCCCGAGCGGCTCGAATAAAGCTTACTTACTGAACTTAGCCCAGGCGTTACGCGAATTAGGCACAGACGATGCGCACGTTTTCGCCATTGAGGAGCAGCTACACCGCTACCAATAACGTGGATAACGGCGGTGGCGCGCTAAATTATTCACCAAAATGGCCACTACCAGCATGACCACGCACCCAGCGCCAATGGGGATCAGCGGATACCACCAGCCCAGTTTGTGGACACTCGCCCCACCTGCTACCGCAATCAGCGCAGCGGCAGCCCCCGGCGGATGCACGGTGTGTGTCAGTTGCATCACCAGTATGGAAAGCGACACCGCTAGTGCCATCGAGATAGGCGTTGCCCCCAGCAATTGGTAGCACCCCACCCCCACCAGCGCCGACAAAACACTGCCAAACAGTACATGGCTTGGCTGGGCAAACGGGCTTTCAGGCGCTGCATAAACCAACACCGACGTTGCCCCAAAGGAGCCCACGATTAATAACTGCTGCGAGAGCCAAGCGGCGCTTAGCCAGCATATAACGGCCATACCAGTAAAAGCGCCCAGCCATGACCAGCAGGCATCTTTCCAGCCGACGGGGCGGCGCGCCGTTGGCTCTCCTCGCATCTTGCCAAGATAAGCTTTCATTGCTCCCCCTCTGCACAAAAAGAGTGCAGATGATGGCAAAATGCACCAAATAAGCAAATGATAATTGATCACTTATCTAATGAAACTGACTCAAGGGCGCTCGCCCTCTCTACATCATTAGCCACGACAGGATAAACAGCGCCAGCACAATACGCACGATGGCTCCTAGTAAGGAGCCTCGTAGCAGCGCTCGAAAGCCGCGCCATAACAGCCACAAGCCAATTACCAACACCAGAATGCTAAAGAACGACGCATTGATACCCAGAGAGCGGGTTAGACCATCAATAAAGTCATCAAACGCGCCGAAAAAGTTGGTGAAGAAGCCCAATAAAAACTCCACCATCACGCGAATAGCATCGCCAATCGCTTCGCCTACACCATCAAAAAATCCGTTTGCCTGCATGCGTTATTTCCATCGCTAAAAGGTTTTCGATATTGTCAGTTAAAACCACGCTATTGCAAAGCATGCCCATTAAGCAGCGTGCTCCTCTCTTTTGCGTCTTTGCGTCCCCCCCTTAAGACGTTTACCCTATTTCACTTTTTCGACTGACGCGTTACAACGTTGTCAACGCAATAGCGGGAGAGACTGGTGCTAGCCACCAGCGCCGAAGGAGCAACGACCCCGGAAACTCTCAGGCCACCGGACCGCTATTGTTACGGTATTTACTAGAACAGTAATTACTAACACTTTCCGAAGAGCGGCTGATGACTGCGTCACTCAGCCCACCGAAGGAGCAAGCGCCTCCTCAAGATGCGTGAATCTCTCAGGTTCCATGACGGAAGGGGTACGCCTAGCCAATGTTGCTAGGGGTATCGCTTGACGCTCATACAATCTGGAGAGACACATGCAACGCATTGCTATTATTGGCGGTGGGATCACCGGTATTACAAGTGCTTATGCTCTGGCAAAGCGCGGCTTTGATGTGACTGTTTTTGAAAAACACCGCTATGCGGCGATGGAAACATCTTTTGCCAACGGCGGGCAGCTGTCGGCCTCGAATGCTGAAGTGTGGAACCACTGGCCGACGGTGCTTAAAGGCCTGCGCTGGATGCTAAAAAACGACGCGCCGCTCCTGGTCAACCCTCGCCCTAGTTGGCACAAACTCAGTTGGTTTGCAGAGTTCATCGCCGCCATTCCCCGTTATGCCGACAACACCACGGAAACCACTCGGTTAGCGATTGCTGCCCGAGAACACTTATTCCAGTGGGCGAAAGACGAGCAGATTGATTTTGATCTTAAACAGCAAGGCATTCTGCATATCTACCGCGACAAAGCTGGCTTTGATCACGCCTCGCGCGTGTCGCAGTTGTTAGCGAAAGGCGGCCTTGAACGCAGATCGGTCACGCCGGATGAAATGCGCGCCATCGAGCCAACCCTGGCAGGTAGTTACTATGGCGGTTTCTATACCGAAAGCGACGCCACTGGCGATATCCATAAATATACCAACGGCCTTGCTCAAGCAGCCGCCAAGCGTGGCGTGCAGCTTAACTATGGCCACCATATTGACGATATTGGTGCTGACGAGAATGGGGCTTGGGTAAGCGCCACGGTAGATAACAACAGCATGAGCCAACGGTTTGACAGCGTGGTAGTTTGTGCGGGGACCGGCAGCCGCGCCATTGCCGCCAAATTAGGCGATCGCGTTAATATCTATCCCGTAAAAGGCTACTCCATCACCGTACAGCTAGATGACGAGACCTCTCAGCAAGCCGCGCCAACCGTCAGCCTGCTAGACGATGAAACCAAGTTGGTAACCAGCCGCTTGGGGCTCAACCGCTTCCGCGTGGCTGGCACCGCTGAATTTAACGGCGCGAATCGCGATATACGCAACGACCGCATTCAACCGCTGGTTCGCTGGGTAGAAGAGTGTTTCCCTGGCGTGAGCACCCAACGCGTAGTGCCCTGGGCAGGCCTGCGGCCGATGCTACCTAATATGCTGCCCAAAGTTGGACCTGGCCGTTTACCGACTGTTTTCTATAACACCGGCCACGGCCATCTAGGCTGGACACTGTCAGCCATTACCGCCGAAATGCTGGCGGATGCGGTGGAGGAGAAAAATATCCTCCGCGAGCCAGCCCCCCAACCGCTTAGCTAATGCCAACCATGACAAGTCCGGGCAGGCTTCCGGTAAGATATAGAACACCCCAACATAGGCGTGTTTTATGCTTAACCAGCGTGCATTAACCTACCTCAATGAAGTGATTCGGCGCGGTTCGCTCAGGCGTGCCGCCGCCCACCTGAATGTCGATGCCTCTGCCGTTAGCCGCCAACTAAAAGCACTAGAAGAAGAGCTGGATACCCAGCTATGCGAGCGACACGGAAGAGGGATGCGTGCCACTGCAGCGGGCCAGCTACTGGTGCACCATTTTCATGCCCAGCGGGCTTCAGAAGAAGCGGTGCTCTCCCAACTAATGGCACTGCAAAGTCTCGCGAAAGGGGAAGTTCGCATTGCCGTGGGAGAAGGGTTTATTGCTGACCTGATCGCCGCACCGTTAGGCACTTTCATGTCAGCGTTTGACGGTATCAAAGTTGAAATCCGCATGGCGGGTGTCAATGAAGCGATGTCGTTACTCCAAGATCGCGAGGTGGATATAGCGCTACTTTATGCACCGCCGGTAGACCCGCAACTTTTCTGCCACGTGGAAACGCGCCAGCCGCTCGATGTCATTGTCCCCCCCAATCACCCACTTAGTGATCTTAATCGCCCGGTAACGCTGCATGACTTAAAGGAGTGGCCTCTGGCGTTAATGGACAATCCTTTTGGTATGCGGCAAATGGTCAATATGGTGGCTCACCAGGAGCGCATTCATCTTGAAGCACGCCTGCATACAAACTCTGTTGCGGTGTTAAAGAATTTTGTCCGCTCAGGCATCGGCGTTACGTTTATGCCCGAACTCACCGTAGCGGATGAGATTGAGCGCGGTGAGATCTTCACACTCCCCATGCAGTACCCGGTGATGAACGGTACGCGGGCACAAATTGTTAGCCTGAAAGGACAGGAACTCCCAGTCGCCTCAATCACTTGCATCAATCATTTGCACAAAGGCATGCGCTTTTTCTCCGCCGATGCACCACGACTGTTGCAATAAAAGCCACAGTTTAGGTATTGCATAGTCAACACCTCAATACATAGTCTTCTAGTAGGCACTCCTTATAAATCTAATAACGCGCCCATAGCGCCCCGTAGTTCACGACAATAAACCAGGAGACTGACTATGTACCCAGCAAAATTGAGCCAACACTTTGCGCCTAAACAGCTTATTTCCGCATGCCTAGTAGGCTCTGCTTTGATGGCAGGGAACGTGCTTGCAGCGACTACGATTAATCTAAGTTACAACGGTGCCCCAGACCCGGAAAAGAACGCTGTCCACGTCTTTGCAGAGAATCTTAAAACGTTGGTAGACGAAAAAACTGACGGTGAGATCCAGCTTAAGCTCTATCCGAATAGCATGCTCGGCGAAGAAGAGGAGCGCATGGAACAAACCATGAATACGCCCATGCTCAATGTGGCGTCATTTGCGGGTGTTTCTCCTCTTGTGGATGAAATCTTCGTTAGCGCTATTCCGTTTCTGTTCGACGATTTTTCTGCAGCCCACACTTTCTTCGATGAGGGTGAGTATTGGCAGGAAGTCAGCAACGCTCTGCAGGAGCGTGCCGGTATCGATATGCTAGCCGTTGTGGAAGAGGGCGGCTTTTTGGCGTTCACCAATAACGAAAGACCGATCAGCCATCCTGACGACTTCGAAGGACTCCGCTTCCGCGCCATGGACCCTAGCCAAGTCGCTCTTTATGAGGCCTTCGGCGCCTCCGGCACTCCCATCCCCTGGACAGAGACCTATATGGCACTGCGCACCGGGGTGGCTAACGGGCAAATGAACCCGCCGATGTATATCATCTTAGGCAGCCTTTACGAAGTGCAGGACTACCTGACCCTCGCCAATATCCAGTACTCCGACCAGTTCCTGGTAGGCAACAGCGACATGATCGCGGGTTGGGATGATGAGCTTCGCAGCGCCTTTATGGAGGCCGTATCCGAAGCTAATCACAATGCCCGTGAGCACAATGAGGAGCAGGTAGAGGCGCGTATCGCCTATCTGGAAGAGCAAGGCATGGAAGTCATTCGCCCCTCTGAAGAAGAGCTAGCCGCTTTCCGCGAAATCGGCCAGCCTGCCTACCTTGAGTGGCTCGGTGAGCGTGATATCGAGCAGCGCTGGATCGATATGGCATTGGAAGATGCAGGCATGAGCGAACTGCTCGACTAACGGCTGTTAACAACAGGGGCTGGCACCTTACCGGCCCCCTATTTCCAGTACTTAATATCCTAGTACTTAATACTCCAGTACTTAAGACCCTAGCACTTAATATTCAAGTGCTTAACGTTCCTGTGCTTCATGGAAGGCTGCCATGTTTAATACGCTTCGATCCCGTCTTTTAGCGATCAGCCGCCCTGTTACCTTAACTCTGGCGGGCGCACTGTTATCGCTCAATGTTGCGGCTATTCTGTTTGGGGTGTTTGCACGCTACATCGCTGGTGGCGCGCCGATCTGGACAGATGAGCTAT
The DNA here is from genome assembly GCF_014897885.1 of Halomonas sp. 3D7M. Classification (NCBI taxonomy): domain Bacteria; kingdom Pseudomonadati; phylum Pseudomonadota; class Gammaproteobacteria; order Oceanospirillales; family Halomonadaceae; genus Halomonas; species Halomonas sp. 3D7M. The sequence continues at coordinate 26,126 of NZ_JABUZF010000175.1, forward strand.
CACGTTTCTTGATCATCGCCACCGTAATGCTCGCGGCTGGTGCTGTCTGGTCTGAAGGAGGGCATATGCGCGTTGGTCTGTTAGAGAAACGACTGCCCGTCCCCTTTGCTCGCTTGCTAAACGTGTACCAATGGCTACTCACCCTACTAATTGCGGCAGGCGGGGCATGGGTTAGCTATCGCTATGCACTGTCGGTCAGTATGTTTACCACTTCTGGGCTCGGCATTAGCCGTACGGTGCCACTGCTTTCGCTACCGATTGGTTTTCTGCTGCTGGCTTGGCATGTGCTTCTCTATGGCCCTGCACCACTCAAGACCATCGAGGACGACCTATGATTGTCACTATGCTGGTTGTTTTCCTGGGCCACGTTTTGATTGGACTGCCCCTGTTTATCGCCCTGTTGACCACCGCGATAGTCGGCTTTCTATTTGTCGACCCCTCAATGATTCCACGCATGCTGCCGCAGCAATTCTTTGGTGGTATCAATGTATTCTCCTTGATGGCGATTCCGTTATTTATCTTCGCTGGCAACCTGATGAACGTCAGCGGCTTAACCGAACGCTTGATGGGGCTCGCCCGCCTGATGGTAGGGCATTTGCGGGGCGGCATGGGGCACGTCAATGTGGTGTCGAGCGTATTCTTCGCGGGTGTTAATGGCTCAGCAGTGGCGGACACCTCGGCACTTGGGTCGCTATTAGTACCTGCCATGGAGAAGGAGGGCTACTCGCGAGCCTTTGCCGCAGGGTTGACCGCCGGCAGTTCGTTAATCGGCCCGATTATTCCCCCCAGCATCTTTATGATTCTCTACGCCTCACTGACCAATACCTCGGCCGGCAACCTATTTCTGGCAGGCGTCGTTCCAGGGCTGCTACTAGGCGTTGCCTTTATGGGCATGAACGCTTGGTATGCCTGGCGCCATCGGTTACCCAAAAGTGGTCAGTTGCCCTCACTCAGCCAACTTGGCATTGCCTTTATAGCCGCTCTGCCTGCACTTATCGCCCCTTTTATTATTGTTGCTGGCATCGTGCTGGGCTTCGTAACGCCGACCGAGTCGGGCGCGTTGACAGCGCTGTATGTCGCGTTGTGCGGGGTCGTGCTGGGAGGATTGCGTTTTAAAGAGTGCTGGAAAGCTATTGTCGATACGGCACGCTTAACCTCGGCGATTTTTCTGATTATGGCCGCCTCAGCGACAATTAGCTGGTTACTCTCCTATGCACAAGTGCCCGCCCAATTTGTCTCGCTGTTATCTCCTTACATAGACAACGCAGTAGTGATTCTACTGTTACTGAGTGCCATTACCTTTATAACGGGCATGTTTATGGAGGAAGTGTCAGCGCTGATGCTACTGACGCCTATCTTTGCGCCAGTGGCAATGATGGCGGGTATCGACCCCATTCATCTGGGTGTCATCATCACGCTTAACATTACTATCGCGTTAATCACCCCGCCGCTAGGCGCCTGCGTGTTTGTCGCCGCCGCGGTCAGTCGGCTGGAGATAGTGTCGCTATTCAGAACCATTTGGCCCTTTGTGCTAACAGCGATTGCGGTGCTTCTTCTACTCATCCTGTTTCCGCCACTCACGCTTTGGCTGCCTACACAGTTTGGATAGTGCTCTTCTTGAATAATCCTTTGCTTGGATAACATGATGCCTTTGAACACACTAGTGAAGGCCTTACCGCCTCTACCCAGCCACCTAGCTCCAAACTGGGAACAGCTACGCCGAACATCTATTGAAGATAATGGTGAGCGCTTGGTGCCAATGAGCCTCGCCCCGGCACCGATTAGCGTATTCCCCGCCTATGCTCGGCTGGGCATTCCCGGCGCGGTACCAGAGTGTTTCGTTCGGGAAAGCGTTTATCGGGCGCTACTCGCCGCAGCGCGCAGCTTGCCCGAAGGGATCGGTCTAATTGTGCTGGACGGCTGGCGTCCATGGCGGGTACAGCAGTACCTATTTGATACCCTGCACGAAGCCATCCAGCATCATCAGCCCGACCTCAGCGAGGCGGAGCTACTGGAGCGCACAAGGGAGTTTGTTTCGGTTCCCAGCCGCAATCCACTAGAACCGAGCCCACATCTCACCGGTGGTGCCGTCGATGTCACGCTATGTGATGCCGATGGCCTGCCGCTGGATATGGGGACACTGTTTGATGAAGCGATCCCCGCCTCTCATAGCGACTATTTCGAGCACCTGGAAACGCTAACGCCGCAGCAAGTCAACGCCCGAGATCACCGCCGCCTGCTATACCACACCATGCAACAGCAAGGCTTCACAAACCTGCCCAGCGAGTGGTGGCACTTCGACTACGGCGATCAATTATGGGCCTACTACGGGTCACATCAGCAGGCCCATTACGGCCCGGCAGAGTTGGACACCATTGAGAATCGCTGGCGCCGACAGCTGTAGTTGACTAGGCACGATGCCACTCCAGGTAAAGGGCATCGTCGCCTAGAACTCACACTACCTTATCAAGTATGCTCAGATTGCGTTTCCCGCTACCGCATGCTTGCTACCGATAGACGAGCTTGCTCTTGCTACCCAAAGCCGATAAAGCGCTGGGGTAAAGAAAAACGACACCAGCGTTGCCAAAAGCAGCCCAAATCCGACGGTTTGCGCGAAAGGTGGCCACAATCCACCTGCCGCCATCATTAATGGAATTAATCCTGCGAAAGTGGTGATCGTCGTTGAGATAATATGACGACTGGTGGGGCCGCTAATGACCGCTAACATGGCATCGATATCGCCTTGGCGTGCCGCTTCATCGTCGTCAAACGCAGCAATGATGATAATAGTGGCATTAATCGCCACACCCACCAGCCCCATAATGCCGACAATAATGACAAAACCGAATGCATGACCACTGAGCAGCAGCGCTACAATGCCCATGCCCATCGCCTGGGCACCGGCAATAAACACAATGGCAGCGCGGCGAAAGGAATTAAACGCCAGCACGACCGTTGCCACCATGGCAATCACCAACAGTATCACCGAGGCCAGCAGGTTACCCACGGCTTCGCTACGTTCGGCGGCCTCTCCACCGGTTTCAATGCGATAGCCAGAAGGGAGGTGAATTTCTCCTGCATTTAGCGCGTTCTGCAACGCGTCCTCTAGCTGTGCCATGGAAACTGCCGGCAACGCATCGGCTACCAGGTAGCCTTGCACTAACTGCACCCGTTCCGCATTACGGCGAGTAATCACACTCCAGGCTGGCGTTAGCGATACCTCCGCCACTGCCGCTAGCGGCAACCCCTCTGCGACGCCATCACTGACTAAGCGCAGCGCAGCAAGCTGTTCAGCATCGGTGCGCCATTCACCAACATAACGCACTCGGACGGGAAGCTGCTGAGTATCTTCCAGCAGCATGCCTGCAGACTGGCCTGACAGTGCAGCACCAACCTGTTCCGCTAGGCGTTGTGGCGTGAGGCCTGCATCGTGAAGCGCCGTTTGGTCGATATCCAGCGTTAGCCTGGGCAGGTCGCGCTGCATGCCTGCGCGCACATGGGTTACCTGAGGCAACTGATGCATTAGATTCGCTAGTTCAAGTCCCAGCGATGACAGTATGTCCAAGTCATCGCCATAGACCCGTAGCTCAATCGGTGCTTTAAACGGAGGCCCCTGCTCATACTTACGCACCACGCTTTGCGCCTGCGGAAAGTGCTGATCAAGTACTTGCTGCAGCATTGGCACCCGCTGGTTAGTCACCGCTAACGACTCGGCATCGACAATTAAGTGTAAAAACGCTGGGTTGTTATCCTCATTGGTCAATACGTTGTAGTACATCATGGGGGCACTTTCGCCGATAAATGCCGACACCCGCTTGATGCCCGGCAGCTCTCGGATAAGGGTTACGGCTTCATCGGCCAACGCAGCGGTATTGGCGATGCTGCTAGCCGGTGGCAAGCGTACTTCAATGTGGAATTGGTCACGGTCTGCCGGTGGAAAAAACGCGACGTCTAACGTTGGCATTAATGCGATACCACTCACAGGCACGCATAAGGTAATGATCATGGCAGCCACCGGATGACGCAGCGAGCTACGTACGGCCCCCCGAAAACCACGCTTAATCACGTTATCTTGTGAGCCTGACGGTTTCTTCGCCACGCTGGCCAGCAGCATCGGAGAGAGCGCTGGCACTAACAGCAGCGATACCAAGTAAGAACTCACCAGCGCTACAATAACGGCCAGGGCTAGCGGTCCTACGAACTCTCCGGCGGGCCCCGGCATTAGCACAATTGGCATAAACGCCAGAATGGTCGTCAGGGTGCTAGCCAGTAACGGCACGGCTAAATGGCGCAAGGCATCTCGGGTCGCGGCAATCACTGAGTCCCCTTGCAAGAAACGCTCACGAAGGGCGTTGGTCATGACAATGGCGTTATCCACCATTAACCCCAGCGCCACAATAATGCCGGTAATGCTCATTTGGTGGATATCAATACCCAGTGGCTTGAAAAACGCCAACGTGAGCAGCGCCGTGGCGGGAATCGCTAGTCCCACCGTGATCGCCGAGCGCCAGCCCATGCTTAAAAACAGAATAGCCACTACCAGCACTAACCCTATCAGCAGGCTGCTAGCGACATCGCTTAAGCGCTGATTGGTGTAACTGGCTTGTTCAAACACCACTTCAACATCAAGGCCCACGGGCAGCTCGTCAGCAAACGCCATTAGCTGTTGCTGAGCCCGTTCAACCCAAACATCAATACGCTGGCCGGGAGCCATACGGGCACCCACAAACACAGCTCGTTCGCCGTTAAGCAGCGCCATGGCGGCGGGCGGGTCCTGCACGCCGCGGCGCAGCTCGGCAATCTCACCTAGCCTCACCGTTTGGCCCTGCCGGATAGCCACGTCGACATCGCGCAACCTGTCCAACGTATCAAATTCACCGCTCAGCCCGACCGTTAGCCGATGGCCTTGAGTAACCACTTCGCCTGCCGTGCGGCGGCCATCACTTGCTTCAATGGCGGCGGCCAACTGGCCTACAGAAAGCCCCAACGCATTTAGCTCTAAGGGGTCGACCATGACCTCGACCTGCTCTCCTGCGACACCAAACAGATGGGTGTATTCCGTGCCTGCAACACGCCTAAACTGATCTTCTAGGCGTTCAGCATAACGCTCCATCAACTGCGGATTGGGCGAAGAATCTAGTGTCCAGCGCAGGGCGGCCACCATGCTAAAGGCGTAACCGCGGTCATCCAGCAGCTCTGGTGTTTGCACACCGGTTGGCAAGGTTGGCGCGATATCGCCTAACTTATCTCGTACTCGGCTCCACACGGGGGCGACATCAACAACCGCGTCTTCTAATTCAAGACTGATAACAGCGATGCCCTGGCGCGACGTAGATTCAAGCACTTGGATTTCTGAAATAGTGCGCAACTCGTTTTCAATGGGCCGCGCTACCAGCGCTTCAACCTGCTCCGGCGTAGCACCAGGAAACGGCGCAAGCACGGTAGCCATACGCGCAATCAGATGAGGGTCTTCTGCCCGAGGAAGCGTTTGAATAGCCGATAGCCCAGCCACAACCAGCAACCCCAAGGTTAATGCCACTAAACGGCGGTTAAATAACCACTCAATGCGCTGCATAAGCCATATCCTCGCTGAGGGTGACCTGCTGCCCAGGGGTGATGCGGTGAATGCCGCTAGTAATTAACCTTATTCCTGGCTCAAGGGTTCCGCGCACAAAGGCTTGATCGCCTTCAGTGTGCAGTAATTCCACGCTCGCCCGTGCCACACGAAAATGCCCCTCTTCCAGCGGTTCTGCCACCAGTACGTTCCACAATCCTCGCTCGGCAGCACGTAAGGCATCTAGCGGCACCCAATAGCCACTGGCAGGCTCTACCACTGCGTAGCCAAGTTCAACGAGATCACCAGGCACCGCGCTGTTTGAGGCGTCAAGCGAGACAACCAGCGTCTGCATGCGGCTGTCGCTGTCAATATGGGGTAGCCGAGCACGCACCTTACCGCCGATAGCGTGGTGATTAACGTTGAGTGTTACCGTCTCGCCTGGTGTAAACGTCGACGCTAACCGAGCAGGCAATCCTAGATGCGCTTCAAGTTGCTCAACATCGATCAGCTCAAACGCGGCGGTACCGCTAGTCACTAAACTACCAACGCTGACATGACGCTCAATGACGCGTCCGGCGAAGGGCGCTTTTAATGTGCTGTCCTCAAGATCAGCAGTAAGACTGTCTCGTTCCGCCGCCAGTGCCGCAAGGCGGGCTTGAAGCGTTAACCGATCCGTGCGCGCTTGGTCCAACGTCGTACGGCTGGCGAAGTTACTTTGATTAAGCTGCGCTTCACGCTCTTCTTGGCGCTGGGCAAAAGCAAGGCCGGCGCGGGCTTCCTCACTGCGTGCGGCCACTTCTGCCAAACGGCTTTCAAGACGACGGGTATCCAGTATCGCCAGCACATCGCCCTGCTCAACTGCACTCCCCCTATCAGCCAACACTTCGCTAACACGGCCAGCGGGTTCAAAGGCAAGCGACACTGACTGACGTGCAACCACTCGCCCCGTTAAGCGCACGTCCCGCTCCAGCTGTTCGGAGTGGGCAAGAGACTGCGTCACCACTTGCAACAAAGCGTTATCCGTTTCTTGCTGGTTAGCCAACTGGGCACGACTGTGCTGGCTAGTAAGCGCAACCACCGCAACTACCGTGATACTCATCATAATTAAGGCCGCCAACGTGCCACGACTCCGGTGGCGCCAGGAAGTATTGAAGGAAGTGTCCATAATGGCCTCGAAATGGTTTATTCTTGAACGATACGGTTCACTATAATATGTGTACGCCAGCGTTCAATATTTATTTATTCGATAGGCACGGATTTTACGCAATGACGGACTCGCAACCTTTACCGCCTGACAAAAAACGCAGCGCCGGTCGCCCCAAAGACATGGCTAAGCACAACGCGATGCTAGACGCGGCGGCCTGCCTATTTTTTCGCTTTGGGCTCGAAGGGGTGACCATGGAAGCCGTTGCCCGTGAAGCGGGTGTTTCCAAAGTGACTGTGTACGGCCATTTTGCAACCAAAGAAGCGCTATTTGGCAACGTCATTCAGCGTGAAACCGCCCTCATTCGTCATGGGCTAGAACAGCTTCCCGACACTCATGAAGTCGTGCGTCAGTCACTGATTGAAGTCGGCACAAGCCTCGTGCGCTTTTTGTTGGAGCCCCACGTGTTAGCCGTTGAGCGCGTTATGAGTACACAGGGAAGTCAGCACCCCGAACTGCTACTGGCCTTTTTCGAATCAGGCCCCTGGGCCACTAAAAAGTGGCTGCAGGAAAAGCTTGAGGGGCTAGCCCGCGCCGGGCACTTAACACTTAACGCACCCACACTAGCCGCCGACCAACTCTGTAGCATGTGGCAAGGCATGTTAGTTATGGAGGTGCGTATGGGGGTTCGTCAGCTCCCCAGCGATGAAGAGATTCATCGTCAGATCAGCAGCGCAGTGGATGTATTTTTGGCGGCGTATGGCAAGCAGGCGTAACAGACATGGCAAGCACATGCCTCCTGCGACGATCATGTGATGGCGTAGTGGCTCGCCCTGAACGGGCCATCCCAGGGAATCTCACTACCGCTAAATGCAGTGCGTTAAGCTCACCCCTCCCGTAATGCCTCTACCACTCGTTCAGCCAATACCTCACTGGCATCACTACTGCCCGCACGCTTGACAAGAAATACCTGATAATCGCCCAATGGCGGTAGAGCATCGTTGTTTAACCGTTTGAGCGGTGGGCGAATCAAGCTTTTCGGAAAAGCCGTCACAGCCAGATCAGCCAGCATAGCCGCTTCCTGACCAGCACAATGGTCACAGGAGTAAGCGATCCGGTAATTAACCCCAGCATGATCAAGGGCGTTTAGCGCGATCCTCCGCCACGCACACCCCTGTTGAGCCAAGGTCACCGGCAGCGGTGTGCGTTCTACGGCAACGCCATCCTCACGACCAGCCCACACTAACGGTTCGCTATGCACCACATCACCGCGCGCCGCCTGACCAGGCTCTCCGCCCATCACCAGCGCCAAGTCGAGTTCTCCCTCATCCAGCCTAGCGAGCAGGTCTTTGCTGCGCCCAACGACGACATCGACCTGCACGGCCGGATGCGAGCGAGCAAACTGAGCAAGCACATTGGGTAAAATACGCCCAACGACGTCGTCAGTTATACCCAGCCCCACGCGCCCTTCTATGGTGGGAGCTAAAAACTGAGTCACGGCTTCAGCATTGAGCTTAAGCAGCCGTCGACCATAGCCCAGGAGTACTTCCCCCTCGGTAGTCAGGCGCACATAGCGCGCCTCGCGCACAAATAGCGTTTGCCCAAGTGTTTCTTCTAGCCGTTTGATCTGCATGCTCAGTGCAGATGGGGTGCGAAATAGCTGCTGGGCGGCGCGGGTGAAGCTGCCGCTCTCCGCAATCGTCACAAAGGTGCGTAGCACCTCGCTATCCAGTAACGGCAAGGCAGCTCGGCTGGGAGCTATGGTCGATAGTTGATTCATCACGCCCACCTTTCAGAAAAACTTAACGATCAGTGTAGATCTTTTCGTTTGATTGATCCAAGGCGAAGTACCAAGCTGTTCACAAGAGGTCGCGACCCTCTCACTTATTGACCACAAACCATGCCTGTCCAGTCGGTGCCCAGACACCGCTGCCTGCACAGTCGTTGTGAAAAAAGAGGTGCGCGATGAAGTGTGAATGTTCAGCCCAACATGCCCAAAATGCATGGGTAAAAGCCAGCCAATTAGCGCCGCCCCCAAAGCCACCACAAGTAGATTTTTACATGCCTGCCATGCCGTCAATGAGGCTAATTCGCGCGCTAGATATGGGCTGGTGGCGTTTCCGGCGGCGCTGTCTTTTCCGCCGCCATATACTGCCGCTATTGGCCTACGATGATCAGGTGCTGCTGGATATTGGCCATTGCCGCGAAGATATTCTCTGGGCCAACAAGCTCCCATTGAAGATCGACGCCATCCACGCGTTAGAAGCCCGGCAGAAAAAGCAGTAAGCCCAAAAGGCTCAGGATCAAAAAAAGCTCCGAACCTTTCACCGGTTCGAAGCTTTTAATGGAAGCTCTCAATAGCGTTTTAAGCACCCAAAATGGTGACTAGGACTCAACCGCTATTTTCACACCCCTATCGGCCCACCATCGCGCTTCTGAATAACTACGGTAGATGCCCGAGGGCGTACCTGACCGCTGGCCTCAGCGGTGGCATCTTGGGTCAGTGCACTACCATCCGCGGGCCAGTTGCCGGGGTGCTGAATATTAATAAACAGCGCCGTTTTGTCCGGCGTCGCAAAAATGCCGGTCACTTCACAACCGTTCGGCCCTACGGCGAAGCGTTTCAGTTGCTGCTGGTTGCTGTTGTTAATCACCGGGCCGGTACCCTGAATCTCGTCCAGGCTGTTAGGCACCACGGCTAATAGCTGGTCGTTGGTGTACTCGGTAATGCCTTCGTAACCATTATCGGTCTGTATCCAGAGAATGCCCTGACCATCATCACGCTGGTCAAACCACAGACCATCGGGGCTGGCAAACTGGTTCATTTCAGTCAGGCCAGAATGATTGCCTTCATCATTAGTGGCGGCACCAAACACAAACACTTCCCAGCGAAAGGCATTCGGCAAGCGGCTTTCACGCCAGCGGATAATGTGACCTGCTTCGTTATTAGCGCGTGGATTAACGGCGTTGGCCGGGGCTGTCTCATAGCCTACCCCTAGCTGAGCAATGTCATCGCCTTGATTGGTGAAAGTAGCCGCTGCAGCTTCTTCGCTACGCTTCGAATTATTGGTCAGCGTTAGATACACCTCGCCAGAGGAAGGATCCACGGTTGCCCACTCTGGGCGGTCCATTGGTGTCGCTCCCATTAGATCCGCTGCATCACAGGTGTTAATAATCACTCCAGCTAAATCATCCTCTGCCAAGCCCAAAGCCGTTGCCAACGAACGGCCATCGCGTGTTTGCGCGTTAGGTGTTAGCGGCAACCACTCACCGCTGCCATCAGCGTTGAAGCGAGCCACATAGAGGGTGCCGTTATCCAGATATTTACTACCAATGGCGAGGCGGTCATACGCTTCACCCGGACGATTGGCATCGGCGGGATCCCAGGCAGCGTCAGAAACATACTTATAGACGTACTCGTTGCGGGAATCGTGGCCAGAGTAGTACACCACGGGTTGCCCTGCTTCCAGCTTACCTAGCCAGCACCCTTCATGACGGAAACGACCAAGTGCCGTGCGTTTTACCGCGTAAGCATCACTATAGGGATCGACTTCAACTTGGTAGCCAAAGGTGCGCGCTTCGTTGCGGTAATCATCTTCAGCACGCTCGCCCCGTGGCGTGATATTGAAACGCGCAAACTCATCGTTTTCTTCAGAGGCATCACCCGCCGAGGTATCCCAACCATAGCGGCTTTTATCGGTAGGAATACCAATCCGCGCGTCGTCCTGGAAGAGTTGGCCGTGATTAATGAACACATTGGGCCAGTTCTCTTCGCAAGCGATATAAGTACCCCAGGGCGTTAACCCATTACCACAGTTGTTATTGGTGCCACGGGTTTGCGTACCCGCTGGGGAGAAACGCGTTTTCACATAGTCACTGCCTGCCACTGGGCCTGCAATTTCCATCACCGTCGCGCTGGTAAGACGGCGGTTATAGCGGGAGCCGGGCACATGCGACCAGTGTCCGTTAGCGTCTTTCTCAACTTCCACAATAGTGACACCGTGAGCGTTGATTTCAGTACGCGACTCTTCGGCGGGGCGCTTGCCTTCTGACGTATTGGTCGGGCCACCTTGAGGTGCCCACAGCGCTGCTTGATCGATATATTCGTTGTTGAGCACCAGCACAAAGCGCCGTGAGGCGTTGTCAGCATCCAGGGCAAAACTAGCCATTCCATCGTGGTTCATACCCACGCTAGCGGCTTGACGCTCGGCGGTCATTGACTGGTCGGACTGCCAGCTGTCACCAGCGCTCAACGGCGTGCCCCACGGCACCAGCACTTGGGCAACATAGCCTTCAGGCACTACGACAGCATCCGTTAGCGATCCTTGAACCGCCTCAAACGCCAGCGTCAACGGCGTTTTTTGCGCCCCGTTTGAAGCCAGTGCTTGGGCGGCACCGCCAAAGCCAAGCATTGAAGCAGCGGCCAAACCTAAGCCGCCCCGCATTACCGCTCGTCGCGAAACATGCTGCGCTAACACATCCGCAAACGGCTGGTTGCTGCTCTGATTTAACAGGCGATGGTCTTCAATTTCCTTGCTCATAACTACGATCCTCTCGTCACGGTTAACACGCGCTAGTTTTATGTTAAGAGGACACTAATCAATTTAAATGACAGGGTAATGACGAGAACTCTACTGTTAGGTGAACGTTCATTCGCAAGCTATTCCCCACCTTTAAAAACTGTTGGTTAAGCATCTGCACGGTGGTTAGGTAAGGTTGGGAGTGATGGTTGTGAGAGGTAGTCAAATCTGCTAAATTAATGCTAATAGTTATCATTACCACAGGAAACAACCTCTCATGCAGCCCAGAAAAAAAGACGTTCCGCCAGAAGGCTCGCCTAGCGCATCTCGCGAAGTGACAAGTCAGGCGCTGCTTGATCAAGACGGTCAGTTGGTTATTCACCATGAACAGCGACGCTATGTGCTGCGACGCACGAAAAGCGGCAAGCTGATCTTAACGGCGTAAGCCTTTTAAAATAATCACTTACCTACTACTTACCCTTTTAACCAGCCAGGTAGCCCATCGCACCCAGCCAGCAACATTATCCATCACTTTCTGCTGGAACTGTCTGGCCCATGAAACCAACTCACACGTTAGGCTTTTGCCTTACCTTACTCCCTCTTCTGCCTGCCAACGCCAATGACTCGGGCTTAGACCCCCTCACAGTCACAGGTACCCGAGCACCGACGGATCTGTCCCGCGCACCGCTGATTATCGACATCATCGACCGCCAAGACGCAACGCTTGCCACCGCGAGCCGCGTTGAAGACGTGCTGAGCCGCCAGCCTGGCCTGCATGTGGCTGGCCAAGGACGCCGTAACGGCCAAACGCTGAGTATGCGTGGCTTCGGCAGAAATGGTGTACTGGTGCGCCTGGACGGTGTTCGCCAGGATATTTCCACTGGCCATGTGGGCAACTTCTTCCTCGACCCAGCGCTGATCCAAGAAGTGCAGATTGCCCGTGGCTCGCTTTCCAGTCTGTACGGTAGCAATGCCATGGGCGGCGTTGTTAGCTTTACCAGTGTCGAGGCCAGCGACCTATTAGCCCCAGGTGAAGATAGCGGTGCACGTCTTTCTCTAGGCGGGGCAACAGCGAACGACGAGCTACGCGGCAGCCTGACGGCGTTTGGTCGCCGCGCCACGGCTAACGGGCAAGTGGATGGGCTATTTTCTGTGGGCCGTAGCGAGTCCGGCGATATTCGTCGCGCGGGCGGTGATGATGCAGTAGAAGATGCCAGCCTCAATAGCCTGCTTTTAAAAGGCGGCTGGGAACCAAGCGACGACCAACGGGTGTTTATTAGCTGGCAGCACTATGATGAGCGCGCCACCCAACCCGCTAATCCGCAACAGCTATCAACCAACGCTAGCAACCCATTACGCGACCGTGATGTTGAGAGTAATAACGTACAACTTGGCCACCGCTGGCAACCGAGTGGGGCCACTGAAATCACCTCTCAGCTTACCTTTAGCCAACAGGATATCGACGAACCACAGGCTAACCGTACCCTTGAGCGGATCGGCCTGCAGAGCGATGGCTATCACAGCATCGACCATGGCTGGCTTTCACAAACGCTGGTGTTTGGCGCAGAGCTGGAACAGGCTCGCCAACGGCCTGACGGTGAAGCGAATGGTTTCCCTCACGCTGATATCGATACCCAGTCAGCCTATCTTGATACCACGCTTACTGCGGGCCGCTATTTAGCAGAGGGCGGCGCGGGGCAGTTTGACGTCGGCATTGGCGCGCGCTATGACCGCTATGACGCCAGCGGTCAAAACGATGCCGACAGCGTGCACGACCAAGTGTCGCCGCGCTTCCGCCTTGCCTGGCGACCCGACGACACCTTG
>NZ_JABUZF010000169.1:0-1990 GCF_014897885.1 Halomonas sp. 3D7M
CCCCACTCCTTCACCGCCGACTTCGAACTGTATGACGCCGCCGGTAACGCCGTGGCCGTGCTTAGTGAAACCCGCTTCAAGGCGATTCGCTTAAACCGCGCTCATCACCAGCATTTTAGCTACCTGGATGTTGAGTTAACGCCTGCTCCGCTAAACGCGGCGACGCTTTCGCTGCCAGGCAGTGCACTCGCCCGGCTGGCTGGGCTAAGCGATGCGTTTACCGCCAGTACTGGTCAACGCTATGCCCAAGAAGTATCACCGCTGCTCGATAGCCTTAGCGAAGCCTTTACTGGTGTTAATGTTAACGTCGGCGAAGATCAGCTCGCACCGGAAACCATTTGGCAGTTACTGGTACAGGATTACCCCGACTATTTTGCGCCGATTCATATGGTGGGTCGCTTAGGGCTACACCGTGAGCAATTGTCCAGCGGCAACGACACCCTTGAAAGCCTAGGCATTACCACTGAGCACCTAGCAGGCATTAATCGCGTCCTTATCGGCGAAAACGGCTGGCAAGTGTTAGCCGCCGAGCTTGGCGCATTAATGGAAGCCACGCTAGCCACGCTGCCCACCGGTCAGCGGCTGCAGTTGTTAGAAGCAGGTCCCTGTACTCCCGCTCTGGGCCAGCGACTGCTCGAACAGCTAGCGAATACGGCTATTGCTAAAGATGCGCACCACTACCGCGCCATCACCACCAGCGACACGGCTCGCCATCAGGCGGAACAGCTTCAAGAACGTTTCCCGCTGATGGATATTCAGCCACTGGAAGATTCACTGCCAGCGCTTAGCCCTGCAGAGAAAGCCCAGCTGGCGTTTATCAGCGTGGACGTGACCCAGCCTGAAAGCACCCGCCAGTTGATTGAAGCGCTGCCAGGCCAGCTTGCGCCAGGCGCTCAGGTAATGGTGATTGGTGTCCACCCGAGCCGTTGGCTTGATGACTTACTGGCGACACCCGGCATCGACCAAACCGCCCTGGAACAAGACAACCTAGTCGAGTGGTTAGCGCAACAAGGCCTCAGCGTTTCGCCGCCGGTTGAGCTGGAAGAGAATGGTGCTTACCTACTGCATGGCCAATACGCAGCAAGCAATGACTCGCTGACGCAAACGGCAGCAGAGGCCTACCATTTGCTTGTCTCTGACGCGGAGCACGAAGCACTTGCTGCCCAGCTTGCAGAGCGGTTAGGCACCGCCAATACATGGCTAACCGTCAGCGACGCAACCCCGCAAGCACTGTTAAATACAGCGCTAGGCGAACGCCAAAACGTACCTGCCGCACTCAATGTGATCGATCTGCGTGGGCTTAAGGGCTGTACAACCGCCGCTCAAACTCAGCGCTGCCACACGGCACAGCAGTGGTCACTGGCATTAGAAGCAAGTGGGCTTGAAGGCCAAAGCAGCCGCGTCACGCTCTGGCTGCCGACCCAGGCTGCCAGTACAGGCGATGACGCCGCACTATGGGGCTTTGGTCGTTCGCTCGCCAATGAAGCGGTTGGTCATAGCGTCACGCTGATCGATCTACCAAACGCTCCCAACGATGCGACGTTAAACGCTTTTGCAGCGTCACTTGCTACGCCAGATAGCGAAAACGAGCTGGTAATAACGGTTGAAGGCGAGCGGTTTGCTACCCGCCTTCGCACCCTGCCCGCTCCTCACCCGGTCAAGCAGGCAAGCGCTGCGCCTCATCAGGCAATGACGCTGGGCTTTGCCCTACCAGGGCAATTGCGTCAGCTGCAGTGGCGGCCACGCCCACTGCCTGAACTTGGCGCGGATGAGGTAGAAATTCGCGTCAAAGCGACCGGTCTCAACTTCCGCGATGTCATGTACACCCTTGGCTTACTGTCTGATGAAGCAATTGAAAATGGCTTCGCTGGCCCAACCCTAGGGCTTGAGTTCTCGGGAGAGGTTCTCGCCGTGGGTGCCAATGTTCAGCACGTTGCACCCGGCCAAGCGGTCGTGGGCTTTGGACCCGCCAGCTTCAGCGACCGCCTCA
>NZ_JABUZF010000171.1:0-630 GCF_014897885.1 Halomonas sp. 3D7M
AAATAGTTTATTAATAATGGAACAGGCGGTGGCCGCGGCAATCCGCCGCCGGTAACCTTTGGCGTAGCGCAGCAGTCGCACGAGCGCTTGAAAGCTTTGGTTTGATGACGTCGCTTGAGCGCGAGGTGGTGAAGAAGCCACATCGGTTCCTTTTAGAAGTTATAGAGAGAATGTAGAGAGAACGAGAACTATGGGCTGAAGTTACTGAGTAGCGCTTATGCCGACTGAGCCACGCGGCGCACGTTAGCCAGCAAGGGGCTGCCGGTATCCGGATCAAGCAGCAGCGTACAGTCTACCTGGTAAAGCTCGCGTACTAACTCGGGCGTGACCACCTCAGCGGGCGCTCCCTGAGCAATAATCTGGCCATCGCGCATCGCAATCAGGTTGTCTGAATAACGACAAGCACTGGCGAGGTCATGCAATACCATCACCACCGTGCGGCCATGGCAAGCCAAGTGGCGCACTAGCTCAAACACTTCAATCTGATGGCCTAAGTCTAGCGCAGAGGTGGGTTCATCTAAAAGCAGAAGCGGCGTTTGCTGGGCAATGGTCATGGCGATCCAGGCACGCTGGCGTTGGCCGCCGGAAAGCGCTTCTAACGGCCGGTCGGCGAGGCCTTCCAAACCAGCA
>NZ_JABUZF010000171.1:648-1056 GCF_014897885.1 Halomonas sp. 3D7M
CATCGAGCGCGTACTGCACCACGCGCTGGTCTTCCGCCGACCACTGACGCAACCAGCCTTGGTGGGGCTGGCGGCCAAAGCGAATCAATTCAGTGACGGTTAAGCCTTCTGGAGCCACCGCCTCTTGGGGCAGCAACGCTAGCTGAGTGGCTAACTGACGCGCGGGCAGGCGTTGAATATCCTGGCTATCCAGCAGTACCGCGCCGCTGTCTGGTTTGTGCAAACGAGCAAGGCCTGAAAGTAGCGTTGACTTACCGCAGCCGTTAGGGCCAACAATGGCGGTGACCTGCCCGCTGGGCAGGCTAATACCCAGATTTTCAATCACTCGGCGCTGGCCGTAGCTCATGCACAACGCATCGGTGGCAAGCGTTGGTGAAACAGGCGCTGGTGAAACTTGCCCTGGTGAAA
>NZ_JABUZF010000174.1:0-8196 GCF_014897885.1 Halomonas sp. 3D7M
TCGTTCGGTCACGTCGGCGACTTCATCTCCGACCCCATGGCGGCGAGCGAGCTCGTCAATCACCTCAGTCTTGATCAGCGTCGAGTCCATATCAAAACACACTAAACGACGATGCCGACGCCAGATAGTATCTTCTTGAATAGCAATATCGACACCATGCTGGGCACCTAGCGCGAGCGCCTTTTCGCGTAGGGCTTCTAGCTCTACATCACTGCCTCTGAGCCAACATTCAACGCAAGCCCCGTTAGCAGGCGAGTCACCTTCAAGCGCTTCGCGGCCTGAAAGACGGTGAATTAGCTCAACAGTGAGACCAAACTCTGCGGTCAGCGATCCTACTTCAGCTAATATGCCGGCAGGCAGCTTGGGGGCTAGCAGGCTTAAGATTAGTCTTGGTTGGCTGGCTTGCTCACTCCAGCGCTGATAGTCGTCGCCACTCACCGCAATTGCCTGCACGTCTAAACCGAGCGTATCTCCCGCTTCACTAAGAGCGGCTTCCAAAGCGCTGTCCTGATCAAGCCCCACCAGCATTTCCAAAGAGAGCATGCCAAACGTCACGCTTTGATTAATATCCAACAGCCGGGCACGCCCAGCCGCCAACGCATTACCCAGGCCAGCTAACTGCCCTGGGCGCGCAACCCCGGTCGCACGAATCAAATAACGTGTTGCCATGACTTACTCCCCTGCCTCTAAACAATCTACTTTTTGGAAACCGCGGGGCAGTTTGCTGCCTCGCCTACCGCGTTCACCACGATAATACGCGAGATCGTCGGCTTTCAGGGTTAGCTTACGCTTACCGGCATGAATAATGAGTTCACCGCCCTCTGCCACAACGGCAATATCGCGCACAAACTCTTCACGTCGAGCCGCACGCGGGCCGGGAATATCGAGCATTTTATTGCCTTTTCCTTTAGCCATTTCAGGCAGCTGGTCTAACGGGAACAGCAGCAGCCTGCCTTCATTGGAAACCGATGCAACCCAATGGCCTTCGCCTTCCGGCACTTCCACTGGGGCCATAACGCTGCACCCTTTAGGAACACTCAGTACCGCTTTACCGGCTTTATTTTTGCCTGTCAGCGCCTCGAGCTGCGCGACAAAACCATAACCACCATCACTGGCCAATACGTATCGTTTGGTGGGCGGCGCCAGCATTAGCCCTGCCATGCGCGCACCTGCCGACACGTTGACACGGCCGGTAACCGGTTCACCTTGACCTCGGGCACTAGGCAAATTATGCGCTGCTAGGGTGTAAGCACGGCCAGTGTCGTCTAGCAACACCAAAGGTTGGTTGGTTTTACCACGAGCCGCCAGTTGGAAACTATCGCCGGCCTTATAGGAGAGCCCTTCCGGATCGATATCATGGCCTTTCGCCGCACGAATCCAGCCTTTTTCCGACAACACGACGGTAATCGGATCAGCGCCTAACAACTCTACTTCAGAGAGCGCTTTTGCTTCACTACGCTCAACCAGCGGCGAACGACGCGCATCACCATGCTCTTTACCCGCCGCGCGGATCTCTTTTTCAATTAACGTGGTTAGCTTAGCTTCACTACCCAACAAGCCTTGCAGTGACTTGCGCTCTTTCTCCAGTTCATCCTGCTCGCCGCGAATTTTCATCTCTTCCAGCTTAGCAAGATGGCGCAATCGCAGCTCTAGGATCGCCTCTGCCTGCCGCTCAGAAAGACCAAACGCAGCGATCAATGCTGGCTTAGGCTCATCCTCTTCACGAATAATACGGATCACTTCATCAAGGTCGAGGTAAGCCGTCAGCAGGCCTTCAAGAATATGCAGACGGTCTTCGACTTTACCTAAACGATGCTCTAAGCGGCGGCGCACGGTCGCTCGCCTAAAGCGCAGCCACTCGCTCAGCATATCGGGTAGCGGCATCACGCGGGGGCGACCATCCAGGCCGATCACGTTCATGTTCACCCGCACATTCTTTTCTAAATCCGTGGTGGCGAACAGGTGCGCCATCAGCGATTCAACATCCACGCGGTTAGAGCGTGGCTCAATCACCAGACGAGTAGGCTCTTCATGGGTGGACTCATCACGCAGGTCGGCTACCATCGGCAGCTTTTTGGCCTGCATTTGTGCAGCGATCTGCTCCAATACTTTGGCACCGCTGACCTGATAAGGCACAGCGGTAATCACGATATTGGCCTCTTCGCGCACATAACGAGCGCGCAGTTTGACCGAACCGCGGCCTGATTCGTAGAGCTTGCGCAGGTCTTCTTTCGGCGTGATGATTTCGGCATCGGTGGGGAAATCGGGTGCCGGTACAAATTCCATCAGGTCGACAGTGGTCGCTTCCGGGTTCCGCAACAGGTGACAGGTCGCCTCTACCACTTCAGTCACGTTGTGAGGTGGAATATCGGTTGCCATCCCAACCGCGATGCCGGTACCGCCGTTGAGTAACACGTGCGGCAAACGCGCGGGAAGCACTACCGGCTCTTGCATCGTGCCATCGAAGTTGGGGGTCCAGTCCACGTTGCCCTGGCCTAACTCGCTGAGCAGCACTTCTGCAAACTTAGACAGCTTGGCTTCGGTGTAGCGCATGGCAGCAAAGGATTTGGGGTCATCAGGGCTACCCCAGTTGCCTTGCCCATCCACCAGCGGATAGCGATAGCTAAACGACTGGGCCATTAGCACCATTGCTTCATAGCACGCGCTGTCGCCATGGGGGTGAAACTTACCCAGCACATCACCGACGGTACGCGCCGACTTTTTGTACTTGGCATTGGCGTGCAGCGCCAGTTCACGCATGGCGTAAATAATGCGCCGCTGCACAGGTTTCATCCCATCGCCAATATTGGGCAAGGCGCGGTCTAAAATGACGTACATCGAGTAGTCGAGGTACGCTTTTTCGGTGTAATCGCGCAGGGACAGCCGTTCGACGTCACCCTCTGCTACCTGAATATCCATGTCGATCATATCCTACCTTAACAACAAAACCGCCCCAGTCGGGGCGGCTGATAAGCGGACACGCGGCCACTTAGCATGGCACGCTATGTTAATTGATACTTTTCATGCGATGCATTCGACAGTGCTGGAGCCTGGGATACCGCTTGCGCACCGCCGTGAAACTCGTCCAGCAAGCCTTTTAAGCGCTGGGCCTGTAACGACAGTTCATTAGCAGCCCCTGCGGCCTGGCTAACCAAGCCCGCATTCTGCTGGGTCACCGTATCCATCTGCGTTACCGCACTGTTAATCTCGTCAATGCCATTGGTTTGTTCGCTGGAAGCTTGGCTGATTTCGCTAATGCGTGCCGTTACTTCCTCAATGGCAACTACAATCTCTTTCATAGCGGACTCAGCTTCTTGAGCATAACCGCTGCCCGTCGCGATCTGCTCAGACGTGGTTTTGATCAGCCCATTAATGTTTCTGGCCGATGCAGCACTGCGCGAGGCAAGCTCACGTACTTCACTGGCAACCACCGCAAAGCCTCTTCCGTGCTCACCCGCACGCGCTGCTTCTACCGAGGCATTTAGCGCTAATATATTGGTTTGAAAAGCAATATTTTCGATTACTTGAACAATTGAAGCGACTTCAACAGAGCTTTCGTTGATCGCTTCCATGGATTGCGCCAGCCTCGATACCTGTTGGCCGCCACGCTTCACTTTATCCGCTGACTCTTTTGCCCGCAGGTCTGCCTCTTGAGCGTTATCAGCGTTTCGCTTCACCGTAGCTGCCATCTCTTCCATCGTTGATGATGTCTCCTGAAGAGAAGCCGCCTGCTGTTCTGTTCGGCCAGAAAGCTCCGTATTGCCTGCCGCGATTTCAGTGGACTCGCTGGCGATGGCATCGGCCACGCTCCGCACATCACCAAATAGCCGCTGTAGTTTCTCCGAGTATCGATTAACAGCACTGCGCAGCTCACCAATCTCATCCTCGCGATAGATCGTCAGCTCGCGACTCGAGTCGTCCTGCCCCAGCTGATCGATTTGGCGGGTAGTGCTGCGTATTTGCGCTAGCAAAATACGCCCACCCCACCATCCAAGCCCCAGTAAAAGTGCCAGCAAGGGGACAATAAATAGCAGTAGATCACGTGTTAACGTGCGAGCCAAAGCCGTGACTTGCTCGCTAGGCGTTACTAACCCCAGCGTCCATCCCGTACGTGGCATGTCAAATAAGCGCACCTCAGCAGCTTCTGCTAACACGCCTGCATTTTCGACACTCGCCTGTTCACGGCCAGCAGTTATCGCCGTTACAACGGGCTGAAGCCAGGGCATATCACGGGCAACGTCAGCTAAACCTTTCATCTCATCAGAGGCTTGCTCTACCCCCGGCAGGTCAATGACATTGCGCTCATTATCCAGCACAAAGGCGTAACCGCCTGTGCCACCGCCATTTTCTGCAAGAAACTCGGCCACGCCGCCTAGCTGCATATCAATGGTGGCGACTCCTGAAAAAGCGTCATCGATATAATACGGAACACTACAGGTCACCATGGCAACCCCTGTCGCTGGGTCGCGGTAGGCAGCAGACCAAACGCACTGCCCTGGCGTCGCATCGCGAGCACTGCTATACCATGCTTCGTCGTGATAAGGCGCAATAGTGCTTGCGTTGTAGTCATCCAGAAACTCCAACGCTCCTTGAGCATTACGTGCCCAGAAAAAACTGAAGCGCTCGACACCCGGCGAAAATGCGCCTGGCTCAGGCCAAATACCGCCTCCGGCAATTGTCATATTGCCGTTATCATCGACCACATTGGGCAGTGCTTGCTGGTAAATCGCTTCATCTTGAGGAAGCGATTCGGCCAACGCCGCTAAGCTCGAGGTATTCCCCTCGACGCGAGCCAGCTGGCCATTCAGCGCATTCACGATAGAGCCGCCCGTACGCTCAATCAATGACTGACTTGCATCGATCACCAACGGCTGACCACGCCAGGCCATCACGCCGTAAATACTGACAGCCATTAGTAGTGTGAGCACCACTGCAGACAACGTTAACTGCCGAGAGATTGTGTTGAACAAAGCTATTCCCCTGTCTATGAGCGTTTTTTACGCGTCTTAGTATGTAAGCTACTTATTCAACTATCGGCCAAATAGCATGGCACTGTAATAATGCCTGTTAACGTTTGCCTAGCAGATTGGGCTCCCCCCTCCGGTCTTTATAACTGGCTTTGCAACTGTTGCGAAAACAGTCGCAAAAACAGTCATTAAAACCAGACTGATGACGCTTCTATCTCTGTAACTACACCTCTACATCAGCGAGATTGCCGTAATCTTCTAGCCATTTTTTGCGGTCACCGGCGCGTTTCTTGGCCAGCAACATATCCATCATTTCCATCGTGCCATCGCCCTCTTCCAGCGTTAACTGCACTAGGCGACGAGTTTCTACCGACATAGTGGTCTCACGCAGCTGTAGCGGGCTCATTTCACCCAAGCCTTTAAAGCGCTGAACGTTAGGCGTGCCACGCTTTTTCGCCAGTTGCTTGAGAATGGCGGCTTTCTCGCTCTCATCCAGGGCATAGTGCACTTCTTTACCTAAGTCGATTCGGTAAAGCGGCGGCATGGCGACAAACACATGCCCGGCATCCACCAGGCTGGGGAAGTGTTTTACAAACAGCGCGCACAACAGCGTCGCAATGTGCAGGCCATCGGAGTCCGCATCCGCCAGGATACAAATTTTGTGGTAGCGCAGTTTTTCAAGATCTGCGCTGCCGGGGTCGGCACCAATCGCCACGGCGATATCGTGTACTTCCTGAGAGCCATAGATATCGTGGGTATCGACTTCCCAGGTGTTGAGGATTTTGCCGCGCAGCGGAAGAATGGCTTGAGTTTCACGGTTGCGTGCTTGTTTGGCACTACCACCGGCCGAGTCGCCTTCGACTAAAAACAGCTCACTCAGGGCAGGATCCTGGCCGGAACAGTCGGCGAGTTTGCCTGGCAACGCGGGGCCAGAAGTCACCTTTTTACGGGCGACTTTTTTGGACTTTTTCTGGCGCTGCTGAGCGGCGCTAATCACCATTTCGGCCAGCTGTTCAGCCTGTTCAATGTGGTGGTTAAGCCAAAGCGAGAAAGCATCTTTCAACACCCCAGACACGAAGCCCGCAATCGTGCGTGAGGAGAGCCGCTCTTTGGTCTGCCCGGCAAACTGGGGATCAAGCATTTTCACCGAGAGCACAAAAGAGGCTCGCTCCCATAAATCATCGGCGGTTAGCTTAATNNAAATCATCGGCGGTTAGCTTAATGCCGCGGGGCAACAGGCTGCGGTATTCACAGAACTCCCGCAGCGCTTCCAACAAACCTGAACGGAAGCCATTGACATGCGTGCCGCCCTGAGGCGTGGGAATCAGGTTTACGTAGCTTTCCAACAACGCGTCGCCACCTTCGGGCAACCACTGAATCGCCCAGTCAACGCCATGCTCATCGTCGCTAAAATGGCCGACAAAGGGTTCATTCGGTACCACTTCATAGCCATCGGTAGCTTCAGCCAGGTAGTCCTTTAAGCCATCGGCATAGGCCCATTCAGTTTTGGTGCCATCAGGCTCTACCAGCGTAACCGCCAGTCCAGGACACAGTACTGCCTTGGCACGTAACAAGTGCTTTAACTTTGAAAGGGCGAGCTTTGGGCTGTCAAAGTAGCTCTCATCTGGCCAAAAACGCACGAGAGTGCCCGTCGCTTTTTTCGCCGCTTTACCAATTTCGTGTAGCTCTTCGACTTTTTCGCCAAACTCAAAGGCCATGGCATGGCGCGCGCCATTACGAGTAACTTCAACATCTAAACGGCGCGATAAGGCATTAACCACCGATACGCCAACCCCATGCAAACCGCCCGAGAAGCGATAGCTGGAGGAGGAAAACTTGCCACCCGAGTGGAGCTTGGTAAAGATTAGCTCGACGCCCGACACGCCATGTTCAGGGTGCAAATCGATCGGCATGCCACGGCCGTTATCCTGCACTTCTATGGCACCATCGGAATGCAGCACCACGCTAATAGCCGATGCATGCCCTGCGAGGGCCTCATCGACACTATTATCGATAACCTCTTGAGCGAGGTGGTTAGGCCGCGAGGTGTCGGTGTACATACCGGGACGCTTACGCACCGGCTCGAGCCCTGACAGGACTTCGATGGAACTCGCGCCGTACTGGGAGGCATCAAACTGGGTCATGTAACATCGGTTCCTAAAAAATAGCGCTAGCAGCCGCTCTTAAGTACTTGAAGCAAAGCGTACTGAAACAAAACGTACTGAAACGAGTCATTAGCGGCTGGCAAAAGGGCACAGGATAGCGGAAAAGCAAAAAGCTGTATATCCAGCCATGAAAATCATAATGGCGTGCTACTCCTGCTCTGCCGCCCAAAACGCCTCGATCAGGCCGCGGCTGGAAGCATCCATACGGGAAATATCACCGCCTCCATCAATGATCGCCTGGGTGTCGGTGGCAATTTTCTTACCTAGCTCAACGCCCCACTGATCAAACGGATTAATATCCCAAATAACCGCCTGTACAAACACTTTGTGCTCATACAGGGCGATCAGTGCCCCCAGCGTAAAGGGTGTTAGCTTATCCAACAGGACCGTTGTAGAGGGCTGGTTCCCACGGTAGCGCTTGTGCTCTGGGCGAGGGCCTTCATCCTCTAGAGCGTCATCCCCCAGCATCAGCACTCGTGACTGAGCAAAGCAGTTCGCCAGCGCTAGGCGGTGCTGTGCTTTTAGATGGCGACGTGTATCTGGGTCTTCCACTTCATCGTAGCGCTTCAGCGGTGCTATAAAATCGCATACGACCGGCTGGGTGCCCTGGTGAAGTAACTGATAAAAGGCGTGTTGAGCGTTGGGACCAAGCTGCCCCCAAAGCACTGGGCACGTTGAATAATTCACCGCTTGGCCTTGGCGCGTCACCGACTTACCGTTGGACTCCATCTCAAGCTGTTCAAGATAGGCAGCAAAGTACTCTAAGCGTCCGTCGTAGGGCAGTATCGAATGGGCACGAATATCCAGGAAATTGACGTTCCAGATACCAGCTAACCCCAGCAGTACTGGTAGGTTTTCTTCCATCGGTGCATCACGGAAGTGGCAGTCCATTGCATGGGCACCCGCCAACAGTTCACGGAAGTTATCCATACCTACGACGAGCGCAATCGGGAGGCCGATGGTGCCCCACAAGGAGTAACGCCCGCCGACCCAGTCCCAGAACATCAGTTGGTGATCTGAGGAAATACCCCACTCACTCATCTTTTCAGGGCTCGCCGACACAC
>NZ_JABUZF010000174.1:8266-21431 GCF_014897885.1 Halomonas sp. 3D7M
TGGGAAGATCGCCATGCTCAGAAAGCTTTCCTAATAGCCAGTCTTTGGCCGTATTAGCATTGGAAAGCGTGTCGATAGTGGTAAACGACTTGGACGATAAAACAAACAAGGTTGTTTCAGGATTAAAGCGACTTAGATAATCCGCCAGCTGGGAGCCATCCATGGTAGACGCAAAGTGCACGTCCAATGGGTGCCCCTCTTTTGGACGATAATCTGCCAGCGCATGGGTGACCATTAACGGACCAAGATCCGAGCCGCCGACACCTAAATTCACCACATGCCGGATCGGCTTACCGGTTGCACCACGCCACTGCCCCGCCTGTAAGCGCTGCACCAAGCACTCCATTTGGGCAAGGCTGTCATGCACAGCGGCCACCACATCTTCCCCTTCTACTTCAAGCGTGGCATCAGCAGGTAACCGTAAAGCTGTATGTAGTGCGGGGCGATTTTCACTGACGTTGACACGCTTTCCGCTTAGCAGCGCATCAATCGCCCCAGGCATTCCCGCCTCATGCGCCAGCGCCAGCAAGTGTTCAAGGGTGTCATCATCCCAACGCTGTTTAGATAAATCCAAGGTTAACCCTGCCACTTGGCGCGTGAAGTTCAACCAGCGACTGTCATCATCACCGAACAAATTTTTTAAGTGTACCTGTTGTAGCGTGTCAGCATGATGCTTCAACGTCTGCCATGCGGGTAGTGTATCGGGGGTTGTGCGTGTTGCTGAAGCCATATGCCTTCTCCTGTGGCGCCATTCCATGCAGCAGGAATCTGTTATAAACAGGTCTGTTCTGGTGTATCAAGGGCGCGTAAACTACGCAGCCTCATTAATAATCCTGGCTTGCCCATGAGTGATGCATCTTACCGCGACGCTATCTTTTCAACACCCTTAGATAAGGTGGCAAGGTTCTCCTTCGACGAACAGGTCGTTGCGTGCTTCCCTGATATGATCCGCCGTTCAGTGCCCGGTTACGGGCAAATCCTCGGCATGTTGAGCTTAATTGCCCAACGCCATTTGCGCCATGGCGCTCACGTTTACGACCTAGGTTGCTCGCTGGGCGCATCCGGCCTGGCACTGGCGGGTGCACTTCCCGCCGNNGGCGGGTGCACTTCCCGCCGATGCCTTTCGTTATACCGGTGTGGATCTTTCACCCGCCATGGTGGCTAGGGCCAAGCAAACCTTTTCAGAAGAGTGCCCAGACCATGCCATGCAGATCGAGGAGGCCGACATACGCACGCTTGAGTATGCACCTTCCGGCATGATCATTCTTAATTTTACGCTGCAGTTTCTGCCCCCTGCCGATCGCGATGCGCTGCTGAAGCGGCTTTACGATGCCCTTGAACCGGGCGGCGTACTGATTTTATCGGAGAAAACCATCGATGCCGATGAGCGGGATAACGCATGGCGAGTCGAGCGCTACCATGACTTCAAGCGTGCCAATGGCTACAGCGATATGGAAATCAGCCAAAAACGCACAGCGCTGGAAAACGTGCTGATTCCCGACACGCTTGATGCCTTACATGGCCGCTTAGCCCTAGCGGGCTTTCCTCGCTCAATGACTTGGTTCCAGTACTTGAACTTTACCTCGCTGATCGCCTTCAAGGAGGATTAAGGTGCCGCTGTTACCCGATGATCATCGCGCGCTTTATCAGGCATTTTTAGATCAAGCCAGCCAGGATGCCGCACTGACACCCTGGCTTGCCAAGCTGCCTGAACAGCTGGCCAATGGGCTAGATCGCCAGCGCCATGGCGACCTGTCCGCCTGGGAGAAGGCAGTTGCCAAACTACCTGCTCTACCCGAAGAGCGCCACGTCGATCTTACCAGCGATACAGTGAGCGTTGATGTCGCTTTGAGTGATAGCCAAAAGCGCCAGTGTTTTAACCTGCTGCGCAAACTGTCGCCCTGGCGCAAAGGCCCCTTTCGGTTGGGTGGCATTGATATCGACACCGAATGGCGCTCCGACTGGAAATGGCAAAGAGTCGCCCCGCATCTCGCGCCGCTAAAGTACCGTAAGGTATTGGATGTTGGCGGTGGCAGCGGCTACCACGCTTGGCGCATGGCCGGAGAAGGCGCAGCCTTTGTGCTAGTGATTGATCCTTCACCACGCTTTTATTGGCAGTTTCAGGCGGTGCGCCACTTCGTTGGCAATGCCGACGGCGGCCGCACGCAGTTTCTACCGGTAGGCATTGAAGATGTGCCGGAAAAGCTGGGATTTTTCGATACGGTATTTTCCATGGGCGTGCTCTACCACCGTCCTTCGCCACTTGAGCATCTGCAGCAACTAAAAGAGGCGTTAGCCCCTGGCGGTGAACTGGTGCTAGAAACACTAGTGGTGGAAGGCGATGAGCAAACCGTGTTTGTACCCGGCGAACGCTACGCCGCGATGCCTAATGTTTACTTCCTGCCCTCTTCAAAAGCGCTATGCCACTGGCTAGAACGGTGCGGTTTTACCAATGTGCGAGTGGTCGACGAAGCGCTAACAACACTTGACGAGCAGCGCTCAACCGAGTGGATGACCTATCAATCGCTAGCGGATTTCCTCGACCCCAGCGACCCAACCCGCACCATTGAAGGCTACCCCGCCCCACGTCGAGCGGTGATTATCGCCAACCGAAACTAATACGAATACGTTATGTCGTATTTTCAGCAGTATAGGCCTTAATGAAACAGTTCTTAATTACACAGCCAGTCATCACCTAGTTCATAATGACGTGCTCACTAATAGAACATCGAGGAGTAAAGATGGGTTTTTTAGCATGGATTCTATTCGGTCTTATCGCCGGTGTTATTGCAAAAGTGATTATGCCTGGTAAAGATCCAGGTGGCCTTATCGTTACCATTCTTCTCGGTATTGCTGGCGCCTTTGTCGGTGGCTGGATTGGCTCACTGGTTGGGCTTGGCACCATGGGTGACTTTAGCTTTGGAAGTTTTGTGACCGCTATTGTAGGTGCTTTGGTATTGTTGGCTGGTTACCGGATGATTAAGAAGTAATTTGTCTGCATCCAACGCATAACGCTGAAAAGCCGCTCTAATGTTGAGCGGCTTTTTTGTTACTCATCGTGGCTTCCCAAGCTCTAGCCAATCTCAACGCCGCAAAATCACCAGCCAGCGGCCAAGGTTCATCACGCTGGCTAACGAAGCAGCAACGTAGGTGAACGCGCAGGCGGTAAGCACATGGCGAGCGCCGGGCATGTCATAGGGCGGCACGTACTCTTTAAGCAGTGGCAGTGCACGGTTAAAGCTGGCATCGAACTCAACGGGCAGCGTCACTAGATGCACCAGCGCGGCGGTGCCAAAACTAATAACGGCCATGGCGATAACCGCTGCCAGCCCACCGGGCAGTCTTGTGAGCACAAACAGAAACGGTGCGGCCATCATTAAAATAGCGCCCAGCTTTTCTGCCTTTTGCGCTACTTGAACCAAACGACTTCGGGCTAGCAAAGGCGCGTAGCCTTCATGGTGTTGAATAGCGTGCCCGACCTCGTGGGCAGCTACGGTCACCGCCGTCAGTGAACGGCCATCATAGTGGTCCGGGGTGAGACGTACGCAGCGCGATTCCGGGTCGTAATGATCACCAAATTCGCTACGCTCAACTTTCACACCGTCAACACCCAAACGGCGTAGCAGATGCTCAGCAAGCTCCGCGCCGGTACCCGGATAGTCATCCCGTCCACGGGTGTGGCGTTTCAATACCCATTTTGCCCATAGGTTAGGCAGAACAAAAATGGCCAGCGCCAATACGATTAACACAATGACCATGATCACACTCACCACTGATGAAGAACCTAAATTAACGACCCGCTAACCCGTGTTTAGTTTTACCATGAGCACAAAATAGGCGCACTCACCTGCAACTATTCAGGGTCATGGTGATGCGCGTCTACATCCCGTTGTACCGCTTGCAGACCTCTGGCAGAAATATCGCCTTTAGAGTAGGCATGTTCGGCGATCAAAATACTGTCAGCAGCGAGTACCAATTCACAATCAGTATGGGCAAGTTCATCCCGTAAACGCTGAATCGCCTCTTCCCGCTGAGGATCCTTATCAACTCGACGAATATAGATCGCTTTGATTCGCGTCGGATATGCCTTCACCACCTCGGTATAAACCTCTGGGTCGTGCTGGCCGCTGTCACCAATCAAAATACAGGGCATATCGTGATAGAGCGCTAACATGCGGTCGATCAAATCACGCTTGTGCGCTTCGGCCCGCCGCGGCCACGGGCGGCGCAGAGAAATCCCCCACTCGCGTAGGAATAGAATAGGCCCAACAGGAATACGGTTAAGCTGAAAGAAGGTTTCCAACATCTCATAGATTGCCCAGGGCCCTCGGGAAACATACAAAATAGGCCGTTCAGCTTTCTCAGTTTCTCCTCGATACAGCGCCTGATAAAGCGATGCCACCCCAGGAAAAGCCGTGCGTCGATGCGGCTTACGGACAAACAAGCGATACAGCATTTTGAGTTTTTCAGCGACGCCGGTGAACATGACGGTGTCATCAATATCACTGATCACCAACAGGTCTGCTTCGGGAGGCGGCACGTAAACTTCGACGCTGGTGCGGATTGGCGGGTGGCCGTCAGCATGAACCATGATATCGGCACGATGCCAGGAAACATCAACCGGTAATGCAGTACTAATCGGCAAGTGAGCGTCAAAGTAACCGTCGCGGTCAGTCGTTAGACACAGCTGATTATCGCCAATGCGTATATCCACTTTGGCATTCGCGAGGCCGCGACGAAAGATACGCCGAGCAACATCCGCAGTATCCCGCAACATACCTCGCCGGGGTATCGCCCTACCTAACGCGGCCTGACGAAACACGCGCCCCATCACAAACACCTCTCGCTGGGAACCATAACCACGGTAGGGGTGCACCATCATCCCCCCATGACCGCTGTCGCGCTTCATCGGCTGTGCCACCACGTGAGCCAACCGTTTGGCAAAACTTACCCACGGTTGATACCACGCCATTACTGGCACCCACACGAAAAACACTCAGCCACGTCATCGGCAACCGCTATATTTTGCGTCATTCCCAACATTGTTCACTTCCTGTGATGGCTCTGTTAAATAGCTAAACGGTCACCAGTGTGGCGTAATGGCGGGTGTCCCTCAACCGCCAAAAGCCATATTGCTAAGCGTTGTACAACACTTCTCCCAAGCCGCTCACGTTATAGCCTTGCAAAGCCCCCGCCCGCTGGATAAAACGCTCCTGGCGAGTAAATGAAATAAGCGCCTGAACCGCTGGTTCGAAGTAACTTCGGCGGTGCATCACCAAGTCAAATGACTCTTCAATTAGCGGTATAAAGTGTAGGTGTTGACGACGGGCTGCAGCTTCGACCCCAAGTCCAACGTCCGCTTCACCTTGAGCAATGGAAAGGGCTAAATCATCTTCGCTCAACGAAACGTTAGCTGCCCAATTGAGTGTGCTCGGTTCAATCGCTGACCGCTGTAGCAGGCAACGCAGTAACTGAGCCGCACCTGCATCAGGCTGACGGTGGGCAAGCGTAGCCTTCTGGCGAGAAACATCACTGAGCGTTTGAATGCCCAGTGGATTTCCCGGTGCCACTAGCAACCCTTGCTGACGCTTCGCCCAATGCAGCACGATTAAGTCCCGCACACCACCCAGCCCTAGTGCCGCTGGCTCGTTATAGCGCCCGGATTCAAAGTTGAGTAAGTGAATCCCCGCCAGCATCGCTTTTCCTTCCATCAAACGGCGCAGGCCATCGCCACTGCCGTGGCACAGCGAAGCCAAATCACTACCGCTTTCGCGAACCGCCCACTCCAACAGTGGATCTTGGCTACCCGCCACTATCAACGGCAGCGGCGAACGCAGCGCTTGGTCACCTTCTAAATGGCTAAGCACCCACATATCGATATGCTGACGAGGAAAGAGCAATTTTCCGGTAGCGCGGCTGCAAGGTATCTGCCCCTGGCGCACCAAGTCATACACCTTTCGCTCTTTTAAGCGCAGGTAGTCGGCCACCTCTGCCGTGGTGAGGAATTCCCTTAACATGCTCATGCGCCTCGCACTTTACTGCATATAGCTGCATATATTTCAGGCTAAAGTGCATTACATCAAGTTTGCGTACATTATGCTAGCGGATGCACCTAAGGTGATTGAACTCACATGATGTCGGTTGTTAAAACGATGCTGAATTACAAAAATGAGGGTGCGAACAGCAATGTCCCCAAGTGAGAACCCCTTTTACACAGCGTTTGCCTTGATTCTGGGCATGGATCAGGGGTTAATCGATATCGTGACGCTGTCACTGCAGGTATCGTTGCTTGCAGTACTGCTCGCTAGTGCACTGGCATTACCACTGGGCGCAGCGCTGGCTCTTTGGCGCTTCCCTGGCCGCAACGCGTTGATCGTGCTGCTTAACGCGCTCATGGGTCTTCCCCCAGTGGTCGCTGGGCTATGTGTTTATCTACTGCTTTCCCGCGCGGGGCCACTAGGTCAGTTTGGGCTGCTGTTTACGCCAACGGCCATGGTGATTGCACAAGTCATTTTAGTATTCCCGATTATTGCCGCGCTTACTCGCCAACAAGTAGAGACACTGCATAACGAGTATGCCGAACAGCTGCGCTCTCTTGGCCTGAAGCAGCTACGGATGATGCCTACTCTACTGTGGGACGCACGTTTCGGACTATTAACCGTGATACTCGCAGGCTTTGGCCGCGCTAGCGCTGAAGTCGGTGCAGTGATGATTGTCGGTGGCAATATTGATGGCGTCACTCGCGTAATGACTACCAGCATTGTGTTGGAAACCAGTAAAGGCAACCTCCCCCTCGCGCTGGGATTAGGCATCGTGCTGCTTAGCCTTGTGACGCTGATTAATGCATTGGCTCACACGGTTAGTGAGACGGCTAAGAGGCGGTTAGGATGAACGCGTCTGTTTTTCCACCAGCTAGTTTTCCCCAGTCTCTTATGACGACCGTGCCTTCACTGCATTTTGATCAGGTCAGTTTTGAGCATCGCGGGCATCGTTTACTCGCTCCCACCACGCTGACACTTTCAGGCTGCCAACGCACACTTATTATGGGTCCCAACGGTGCGGGAAAGAGCCTGTTAATGCGTTTGGCCCACGGCCTGCTCTCCCCCAGCAGTGGCCACGTTAGTTGGCAGGGAGAGCCGCCTGCCCAAGCCATGGTATTCCAGCGCCCGGTGCTACTGCGCCGCTCGGCAATCGATAATTTGACCTATGCCTTGGCAGTTAGCGGAGTGCCACGTCGGCAGCGCAAACATATGGCCCTGCAGGCACTCGAAAAATTTGGCTTAGTCGCGCTTGCCAAGCGTCCTGCCCGGGTGCTCTCCGGCGGCGAACAGCAGCGCCTTGCGCTTGCTCGCGCCTGGTTACTTAACCCTGCCGTGCTGTTTTTAGATGAGCCTACATCTGCTCTAGATCCTGCTGCTATCAAGGCGGTTGAAGATGCGGTAAATGAATTTCATCAGAACGGCACCCGCATCATTATGACGACCCACGACCTGCATCAAGCACGCCGCCTGGCTGATGAGGTGGTGTTTATGTATAGCGGTCAAGTGCTAGAGCACACACAGGCCCAACACTTTTTTGACACGCCAGCTTCCACACAAGCGGGAGCCTTTATTCGCGGCGAACTTGTTTGGTAACCCCAGGAGCAACCCTATGAAAAAAACCACAACGTTGGCTACCGCTAGCTTATTAACCTCAGGATTAGTAGGCCTCTCGTGGAGTGCCTCACTGCTCGCTAACGATGATTTCATCACCTTAGCGTCAACCACCTCCACTGAAAACTCAGGGCTATTTGACGCGATTATTCCTACCTTCACCGACACCACGGGCATCGATGTACGTGTGGTCGCCGTAGGGACAGGACAAGCATTTGAGATTGCCCGCCGAGGAGATGCCGATAGCCTGCTGGTGCATGACACGGCGGGCGAAGAGCAGTTTGTCGGCGATGGCTACGCCAGCGAGCGCCTGGACGTCATGTATAACGACTTTGTGATTGTCGGGCCCAGCGATGACCCTGCAGACATTAGCAGTAGTGCCAACGTCGCCGAGGCGTTTGCACGTATCGCGGAAAGCGAATCGCCCTTTGCATCCCGTGGAGATGATAGTGGCACCAACCGTGCCGAACTGCGTTTATGGGAAGGTGCAGAGGTGACCCCTCAAGGTGAATGGTATCGCGAGTTAGGTAGCGGTATGGGCCCAACCCTAAACACCGCTGCAGGGATGAACGCCTACACATTCACTGACCGCGCAACTTGGGTAGCGTTTGAAAACCCGCAAGACTTAACACTGTTATTTGAAGGCGACGATGCGCTGTTTAATCAGTACGGCACTCTGCTGCTTTCTGAACAGCGACACCCGCACTTGAAGCATGATTTAGCGGCCCAGTGGCACCAGTGGCTGGTGTCTGAAGAAGGACAGCAAGCGATTGCCGATTTTACTGTCAACGGCCAACAGCTATTTTTCCCTAACGCGCAGGCTTCGTCTAACACACAGTAGCGCTGCTCCTTACGTAAAAGCCGCCTTGGTCTCAATGACCAAGGCGGCTTTTTGGTTCAGCTCACGTACCTGATAACAGTACCTGATAACAGTACCTACTAACAGTACTTGCTAACAGACCCTGTTAACGCAGCAAGTCACGCACATCCTTCGCTTCCCAGTGCGGAAAATGCTTACGCACTAGCGCGTTCAAATCACGCTCAAAGGCTGCCCAATCAGTAGCGCCACTGACCTGCTCGCGGGCATCGGCTGTTCCGCGAATCATGCCAGCGCCAACTGTTACGTTGGTCAGTCTGTCGATGATGATAAAGCTACCAGTACCAGGGCTGGTTCGATAATCATCCACTGGAATCGCGGCTGTTAACTCTACCTCACAGCGAGCAATCGCGTTTAACCCCAGCGAGTCAGTGGCGTGTCTTTCAAGTGTATTAACGTCAATCTGGTACTCGATGGCACTTACCTGCCCAGATAGATCTCGGGTGGCGAGCTTAAAGTCATACAGTTTTCCCGGCGCCAGTGCATCTTCATGCATCCATACAATATCCGCCATGAACGCATTAGAAAGCGGTAAGTCGGCGTCGGCACTAACAATCCAATCACCGCGGGAAATATCAATCTCATCTTCCAGGGTGACGGTTATTGCTTGGCCTGGATAAGCGGCGCTTAAGTCGCCGTCAAACGTCACAATTCGCTCAACCCGTGACGTTTTACCCGATGGCAGCGCCTTTACTTCCTGGCCTGGGTGCAGAATACCTGCCGCTAATGTGCCGCAATAACCGCGAAAATCCAGATTCGGGCGATTAACGTACTGTACCGGCAAACGTAAATCAGTGAGGTTTTGGTCACGGCTGATTTCGACACTTTCCAGCAGCTCAATCAGCGTTTTACCTTCATAATCCGTACCGAAATACCAAGGCGTCTGATCACTTGGGTTGACGACGTTGTCGCCGTTGAGTGCCGACATGGGTACAAAGCGAATATCCGGCGCGCTAAGGTTGGTGGCAAACGCGCGATACTCATCAACAATCTCGTTGAAGCGCTGCTCAGAGAACTCCACCAAATCCATTTTGTTTACCGCAATCACCAAGTGCTGAATACCCAGCAAATCGGCAATAAAGCTATGGCGACGAGTTTGGGTCTGCACACCATAACGGGCATCAATCAAAATAATCGCCAAGCTGGCTGTTGAAGCGCCCGTGGCCATGTTTCGGGTGTACTGCTCATGCCCTGGGGTATCCGCAATGATGAACTTACGCTTTTCGGTGGAGAAAAAGCGATAAGCAACATCAATGGTAATGCCCTGTTCTCGCTCTGACTGCAAACCATCTACCAACAGCGCCAAATCAACCGTATCACCGGTAGTGCCACTGGTTTTAGACGCTTGGGTAATTGCCGCCAGTTGATCTTCAAAGATCATTTTAGAGTCG
The DNA here is from genome assembly GCF_014897885.1 of Halomonas sp. 3D7M. Lineage (NCBI taxonomy): Bacteria > Pseudomonadati > Pseudomonadota > Gammaproteobacteria > Oceanospirillales > Halomonadaceae > Halomonas > Halomonas sp. 3D7M. Next base: position 18,187 of record NZ_JABUZF010000174.1, read on the forward strand.
TGCAGCAGTCGCCCGATCAGCGTAGATTTGCCGTCATCGACACTGCCGCAGGTAATAAAGCGCAGCAGGTCTTTGTTCTCGTGCTCGTGAAGGTACTGCTCGATATTGTCAGCAATTAAATTGGATTGATGAGCCATTAGACCTACTCCTTAAAAATAGCCTTCGCGCTTTTTCTTCTCCATCGAACCGACCTGGTCACGATCAATGGCACGGCCACTACGCTCACTGGTTTTGGTCAACAGCATCTCTTGAATAATCTCGGGCAGTGTCGCCGCCGTTGATTCCACCGCACCGGTCAGTGGATAACAGCCCAGCGTTCTGAAGCGCACAAACTTCTCTTCAGGCACTTCATCGGGTGCCAAGGGCAAGCGATCATCGTCAACCATAACCTGCATGCCATCACGCTCAACCACAGGACGCTTGGCGGCGAAGTAAAGTGGCACAATCGGAATCGACTCAAGATAGATGTACTGCCAGATATCCAGCTCGGTCCAATTCGAAAGTGGGAAGACGCGAATTGACTCGCCCTTGTTAACGTTGGCGTTATACACATTCCAAAGCTCAGGGCGCTGACTCTTCGGATCCCAGCGGTGGTATTTATCGCGGAAGGAGTAGACACGCTCTTTAGCGCGCGAGGCTTCCTCATCACGCCGTGCGCCGCCGAAAGCCGCATCAAAGCCATGCTTATCCAGCGCTTGCTTCAACGCTTGGGTTTTCATGATGTCGGTATATTTCGCACTACCGTGGTCGAAGGGGTTGATATTGGCAGCCCGCCCCTCCTCATTGGTATGCACAATCAGCTCCATTCCCGCTTCTTCTGCCATGCGGTTACGAAACTCGATCATTTCACGAAACTTCCAGGTGGTGTCCACATGCATCAACGGGAATGGCGGTGTCCCCGGGTAGAAGGCTTTGCGCGCCAAGTGCAGCATCACCGAGGAGTCTTTACCGATGGAGTACATCATGACCGGGTTACTAAACTCAGCGGCGACTTCCCGGATAATATGTATCGATTCAGCTTCTAGCTGCTTTAGATGGGTCAAACGTGCCGCGTCAGGTGTGGCAGACACCTCACGCTGGGACGCTGACGGCGCAGAAAACTGGTTCATTACCTACTCCCTCATAAAACGGTGCTTGCACGTGCAAACGCTATTTTCCGACTAACGGCAATGTTGCCGAAAGACGGTTATTTGAGGATAGGGTAACGCCGAGTCAATAATAACCCAAAAGAATTAATAACTATCTTTTTATATCTTTATTGCCTAACAGTGTCATCACAGGCACACACTATACGACAACACGCTCAATCCAGGTCTGCCAATCACTGCCATGAAGATCAATGATTCGATAGCCGGGTCGAGATGCTTCATCAATCGCAAACTGCTCAGCGCCGGGTAAGAACTGGTCTGCGATGGCAGGACAACCATACACGTCAATCTTGCCATCCGCGGTACGGTGCGACTGGGCATAGGCTTGGTGGGCATGACCAAACAGGATGATTTTAACCTGAGGGTGGCGGTTTAACAGTTGCCAAAACGCCTCGCGATCTTGAAGGCCAATAGCGTCCATCCACACAGCGCCCACATCAACGGGGGGATGATGCATCACAATCAAGGTTGGGCGATCATCTTCTTCCAGGCGCGCAGCCAGTGCGTTTAAGCGCTCAGCACCTAACTCGCCATACGGCTGGCCTTCCACATGAGTATCCAGCAGCAGTAATCGCCACTGCGCTAGATCGACCTCTTCCACCAGCGGGTGTTCTGCTTGCATGAATGCCAACTGATCGTGATTGCCAGGAATCCAGAACCATGGGCACGGCAATGATGCCAGCGCTTGGCATGCCAACGCGTAAGAGGCAGCCGTTTCATCTTGGCTTACATCACCGCTAAATACGACGATGTCAGGCCGCTCAGCGATCACGGCTTCCAGCACACGCTCAAACTGCTGCCACGGAATTCCCGCCCGTGAGCGAGCTGCCTTATCGGCATGCAGGTGCGAATCGGTAATCTGAACCAGCCGCATCAGGGTAACTCCGGCATATCACAGGCATGGCCATGGGCTAAGCCATGCGCCAGCCACTCACCTAGAAAGCGATTCAGTTGCAGCTTCTCATCTGGCTGGTGCATTCTGGCATTCGGGTAACGATAGCGACCACTAAAGTGGCGCTCACGCTGAAAATCAGTCACTTCTGCCATACGTACATCATGGTAGAGATGGACACGCATTCTGGGGCCTTCAATAACCGCATCTAGCGGCCCACTCTGGGTCACTTCCACCATCGTGGTATAGGGCGCCTGCTCCAGAATCTTAAGATGTAAATCGCCGAAATGCTGGTCATCGCCATGCAGCGCGATATCACGTCGCTGGCCACTTTCCATATCACCTACCAAACGAAGCATGCGCATATAGTTGGCGCTACACTCGCCCTGCAGGGACTTTAAATCGGTGACATAGGCGGTTCTAGCCATGTTCACTCCTTTTCAGATTCGCTTGGCATTGTCGCTGCTCGATGAGAAGCAGCACGCAGCGAAGCGCGCTGGCTCGCTAACCAATGTAGCCCAATCAAACACATGGCGTTATCGAGTCTTCCCTGTTCCAGGAGTTCCCATGCTGTCGGAAAAGCCACCACATGAACACGGATATCTTCGTGCTCATCATCCAGGCCATGAATTCCCCCCATACCCTGGGTATCGACTAAACCACAAAATAGCGTCACGCGTTCGTTACACGCCCCTGGGCTTGGATAATAAGTATGCAATTTCGTCAGCACGCCAACCTGGCAGCCAGACTCTTCCATGGCTTCGCGGCGGGCAACATCTTCAAGGGACTCGCCTTTATCTGCCAGCCCCGCCACCAACTCTAACTTCCAAGGGGAAAGCGGATCATCAATCGCGCCAGCACGAAACTGTTCGACAAGTACTAATGCGTCACGAGCAGGGTCGTAAAGCAGCACGCCAACAGCATCAAAGCGGTTATGCACCTCACGCCGCATCGTGCCGCTCCAGCCACCTTCAAACAGACGATGACGCAGTTCTAAGGCTTCCAAACGGAAAAACCCCTGATAAAGGGTCTCTCGCTGAATAAGCTCGACATCGTCTCGGCCTAACTGAGGCGGCGCTGACGCATCGGGCACTAATGAATTAGGGCTAGATGCCATGAAGCACTCCCAGTGTTAACAATCGTTCTATTATCAATGCTTACCACTGGGAATGCCAATGCGCCTATCAACCTTAGCGTTTCTATCA
>NZ_JABUZF010000172.1:0-7688 GCF_014897885.1 Halomonas sp. 3D7M
AAGATAAAAACCGCTCTTTCAAACCTGCGCCATTCAACAACTCAATGGCGTGACTTTCATCATAACTTATAGTCATTTTTCGTTTATTAAAATTGTTATCTCTTTCACTCTGGTCTACCTGATGCAGTCTTTTCAAGACCTTGGAAATCAGATTGTCATCAACATGGACAACAAACGCTCTCTGAGCGACCTCCTTCCCGTCGAATTCGATAAAGACAAAAAATGCGGGCATTTGCGCGGTAATCAGTCGCCTTAGATTTGATAAGGTTATGGGTAGTTTTCTTTGATTCCTATCGGTTGCTTTGACCTGAACTTTGCACTCAAATGCTGACTTATGAATCTCATGAGTTGAGATTCCGGAGCTGAACGGGAACTCGACAAAAAAATCCCACCCAGTCTTATCTATTTGAGAACCGTTTGGGATCAAGCCAACGTCAGCACACCAAAGACTGAAGGTGCTCTCTCCCATTAACCCTAAATCTCTCATAGTTTCCTTATGGCGCTAACAGCGTATTAGACGGCGCGTTCTATGATTGAATGAACGCGCTGGCACTTTTTTCCGGCAAATGCAGCCTGCCAGATTCTCCCAAGCCTATGATCCTTCTGACTACTAAATTTCATTAGGCCGCATAGCCAAAATTCGCGCGCCTGCTGCATTTCCTGGCACGGCCGCTTTGGGTCGTTATCTGTCATCTCCCCATCAGTATAGTTTGAAGCTCTGCATTCGACCAAGAGCGGTCTTTGATGTAACGCTTAAGTTAAGCCGAGATGCGTAGTGAAGCCAAATATATAGTAAGCAGTATCTGCCAGATGCCCCCCTGAAACGAAGCGGCTTCAACTTGAACACATACTTATGTGGTCTATACCTCTATTGCAACTGATTGCCACGAGTGTCTGCTTTGACGACACAAGCCTCAACAAGCGCCCAAAGCCAGCAAATTACCAACAAGATCAACGAGAATGCCGAATAGAAGCCCGTACTCAGGTCAAGAAGGAACGTGACAAGGATAAGAGCTAGCTTTGTTGCCCCTGATCCCACATGGCCGGAATAGAAATTATGGAATCCAAAGCCACCGAGAAGAATTGCAAGAATAATATAGGTGCCTCGACTCTTGCTTACATTGATCATTGGCGCAGTTGCTGCAGGTGGTGGCGCCGCGATCGGGCAGCCGCAGCTGGGGCAACTCAGCGCCTTGTCTGATACTTGAGTAGTACACTCTGGGCATGCGATTAGAGCCATCATATCTCTCTTGTAATCTCTGAGAATTGCAGGAATTTAGCCTATGGTGCCTAACGAGGCTGTAGAAAAGCCCTCGACCAACTTTTCGATGATGCTCATACGTAAAATTTAGAAGACTTTTCGGTAAAAAGTGCTTCAAATTTTAAGGTTAGAGCCTATTTTTAGTTCAATTATTGAACAATTTCTAGTCGACAAATGATTTCAACCTTTTCTACAGCCTCAACGCCTGAATTCAGCGGTGTTTGAGGTATCGCCTGTATTTGCGAAAACAAAAATGAGTGGCGGGTCAAATGTCCGCAGCAATGATTTGTTAGATGTCTGGTTGGAAATAGTACAGACCTTTGGATAAAAGCTCTTCAACGATGAAATGAACGATTCGCATCTCCTCCACCCCATTTTTCACCTCAAAACTCGTGACTTCCAATGAATGATTCGGTATCAGATCCACTAACTTCCAACTTGCTTCCATTTTATCTTTCTTCCTCAATGGATTCGAAAATATCAAGTTGAAGGACTTGCTCCAATCCCAGTGATCACTCAACTTACCCTTATTTTTGTAGTCGTGATGGCGATGGTAGATGTTCGTCAGAATGACAGAATCAACGTTGTCGTACTGCTCGGGTGGATGGTAGGAATCCTGGGTTAGCAGTCCTTGCGACCCAAACATGTAGAAAAACCACTCCTGCATACTCATGCGGTCAGAGCAACATACAACCAGAACATTTAGTTCCTTCTCTGAGGAATTGTCGGCAAATTTTCCGTGAGCCGACAATAAAAAGTCTTTCAACTTGTTGTCCATATGCTGCTGTAATATCAACGGCTTATCTGGATCAGCGTTAGGGTTTCCTTCGGCATTGAACACCTCACGCTGCAACTTCTCCACCAGTGATTGGTAGTCATCCATACGACCAAATGCACCAACCTTGAAAGCGTGGGTCTGATCAATTTTGTGTTGCCTTGAATAGTCAGGACACTTGATTTCGAAGTTGAATCGAAATCCGTCTTTTTCAAAAGAACAATCTACATCTTTGGGAGGCTTGATTTTCCGCTCATAGACAAATGCATCTGGAAACAAACGCCCCATCGTCGAGGAGATTGCCGTTTCGCACGCGGCCTGAAGATACTTCGCCTCATCAAAGTCACTGCGGTTTAGCTGCAGGTCGGATTCGATTGCCCGCAGCTGCTTTTTGGTCAAAAACGGAGCAAGAACGCCCATAGCCCCCCATAGCTCCATACTGTAACCAGAAGCTTCTTCGCCAGCTAGATAAGCATGGTTTGGATTCGAAGTCATAATATGCGCCTCCCGTTTACCTCAAGACATCTAACACTGCTGAACCAGCATACCGCTTTCGCCGGGATGGTCGCTTAGGGTCAAAAAGCGTCATTGACTTTCCTCATAAAAAGCCACCTTCCCTGCTATCGCCTCCATGCCGCCAATCGGCTACTCATAGCTCCAAGCGATATCCTGGTGTTCACCCAGCGAGAAATGCACCGTATGCCCTTTGAATGGGCAATACGTGGTGGTTTCTGACACGGTGAGTAAGTCCATCCGCACGTCTTCACGTGGGAAGTAATAGCGTGGCGGGTAGCCGTGTTCGCGGAGTTCGATGGTGTCGATGGAGCCAGCAACTAACGTGCCATCAACATGCGCCTGCACGCGTTGGCTAATAGGGTGAAGCTCAATGCGTGGGGCATTTGGCATTAGGTTGTTCCCTGCGGCGTTATTCGCTCTAATGCTTCGATCCTAGCAGTTAAATTATATTTAGCCTACTTTGAGCACTTAGTTTTTAGTCGATATTGGTCACTTCATGACCTAGATCATTCATCACTTCCACGCCGCCGCCCGGCCTACTCCTCCGGTGGGGAAAGGTGGGCATCGGTCAGGGTACGTGGCCGGTACTTGCACGCGGTATCAGCCCAACGCTTCCATACACTCTCATCGACTGAAATATTCACCGCAGGCAGCCCCTGCATACCCTGCGCATACTGCCGGTAAAATCGGCCGTCGCCCTTGTATCTAAGGCGTGCATACTTGGCGTAAAGCCCTTTCAGAAAATCAGCAAACGAATCTTTCGGTGCCATTTTCCAAGCATCCTCTGCAGCATTGAAGGGGGCCACTTTTAGGCCTGCCTGCTGCGCTTTGGTTAACATCCAGCTCAGCGGTATGTCGGCCAGCGTGTCGCCAGCGCCATAACCGCCGCCTACATTGGCGTGGGCACCGATAAACCAGCGCTGCTCGACGTTGCGATTACCTGTTTTCTGCTTGCCATCCTTGCTCGTCCAGAGCGATACGTTATAGGCCGACCTGTGTTCGTCCAGCGCGACCGCTTGATAGGCATAATCGACAATGCTGGAAAGCTCGGTATCGTGCCAATCGTATTTGCTTTTGAACAGGTTGGTTCCTGGCACGCCCAGTGCGCCAACGGTATCCCACACGCCAATGAAATGAACCCTGGGCTGGCGGCTGAAGCGCTTCTTGAACTCTGTGCACACCTCAGAATCGGGGTGCAAATCACGGTTTCGATAAATACTTTCAGCCTTATCAAGCAGCCCTGGCGTGACGACATGCACTAGCCCGCATTTACGAATCATCCCCACTAGGCTTCTGGCGGTGTAGGCACCGCGGCTGAATCCAAATATCCAGATCTCATCGCCTTCACTGTAATGCCTTGCCAGCCAGTCATAGCCTTCCCGTAGGTTTTTGCTTAGCCCATAACCGAAGGCTCCGCCGAAAAAGCGCTGAAATTTGGACGTCCCTACACCGGGATCATAATAGAACCGCTGCCTGATACCGTCATCGTCATCATGGAGCAGCCGGGTAATACGATAAACATTGGTTTGATCTTCAGGGTCGTTCCAGGTGCCATCGAATAGCAGAGTCAATTTTTGCTTTGCCATGGTGCCCCCATGATGATGCACGCCTTTGAACAGTGCTCATAATCGCTTAATGAGGGGCAGACGATGCGCGATGCGCTCTTGGCCAACGCGTACCTGCGACCTCCACATTACTTAATGAAGGTTAGTCGACAATTCATCCCGTCACCTGTTGATAGTCAACTGTTGATAGTCACCTGCTGATAGCCAACCGGCGGACTGCCTCACGCTTTCTGCGGCGATGCAGACACAGCTCGTTAGCAAAGCGCGTTGATGCGCACCGGAGCAAACTGTCGACGATATTCGCTGGGCGATAGCTGCACTAAACGATTAAAAAGAGCGCAAAAGCTTGCTACATCCCGATAGCCAACGCGTTCGGTGATCTGCGCCACGGTCAAGGATGTCGTGCGCAGTAAGCTCTTGGCCATATGCACTCGGTGACGCTGCAGGCAGAGTAGCGGTGTGGTGCCACTCTCATTGCGGAAGCGGCGCAGCAGCGTGCGCGTGCTGACATGAAAGGCGTCCGCCAAGCGCTGTAGATCGTAGGGCTCGGTATATCGCTGCAGTAGCCAGCGCTCAACCTGGGTTGAAAAGCGCTCTTCATTGCTTCGCAACAGCAGTGGTTCGATGTACGGCGCTTGGCTTTCACGCGCTGGAGGTGTCAGCGCTAAGCCACTTACCTGCTGGGCCAAATCTGGGCTAGCGTGCCTGCGAATCAGGTGCAGAGCGAGGTCTGCTGCGGCGCTGAATGCGCCAGCCGTGATCACTCCCCTGTCTTCTACCAACAGGGCATCAGAATCTACCTGAACAGCGGGATACAGGCGGGCCAACTGGGGCGAAAATAGCCATGCTGTCGTTGCACGCCGACCATCTAACAGGCCGGCTTCAGCAAGCAGAAAGGCTCCCGCACAGATAGAAGCAACCGGCACTCCGCTTGAAAAGCATTTGCGGATAAAGCGGATTTCCTGGCCGAATTCGTTGAGGTCGTCCCGGCCTATCTCTAGTTGCGCAACATCTATTCCCGGCACAATAAGCAGATCAATCTTGCCCGTCGCGGGAGTCGTATTTAACTCAATGCATCCGGCAGCCTTAATCCGTCGGCCTCGCACGCTAATCACTTCCACCTGGAACGGAGGCTGATCATTGTTCGTGTTGTACTGCGCAACACGGTTAGCCATTAGCAACAAATCGCTAACGGTGCACACTTCCATGCTCAGGCAGTGGTCGAACGCGAGGATCGCGACACGCATTGACGGGCTGACCTCCCTAATGGCGTTATCGCCTAATTATATGGCGATAACGCCTCTCCTCTCTAGTACCCAGGTACGTGACACTGAGGCCTCGTTTAAACAGTAAAATCCGAGGGCGAATAGCATGGCGAAACTGGGCTCAATGGCGTGGGGTGAGAAAAGTGACGGTATCTTATCGTCAACAGACCGCATGAAAATGCTAGCGGGCCTAGTGCGGGCGCAGCTTGGTGAAACGCTATCGCGCCTAGCGTTAAATCTAGGTGCCTACCAGCAGCAGCGGCGGCGGATAGCCCCTGATCGCGTTGTAGTGCCGGAATCGTCAATCACACGAATGGCGGATGAACTGGCCGCCCAGCACTACAGCGAGCCATTACGGCTGCACTGTTTGCGAACCTTTTTTTTCGGCCAGCTATGGGCGCAGTTCCATGGGCTACGTATTGATGCTGAAACGCTCTATGTTGCCAGCCTTCTTCATGATCTTGGCCTGACTGGCCATTTTCACCAACAAACAGCTTGTTGTGGCTTCGCCATCGTGGGTGCGCGTAGCGCAAGAGATTTAGCGGCAAGCCAGCAGTGGCCCCCAGAGCGTCAACGAGCGGTTTACGAAGCGATCAGCTACCATCTCAATCCCTACCTATCCTTGGCCCACCACGAACCCGAGGCCGTTTGTCTGCAACGCGCTGCCCACCTTGATGTGATCGGCGCGGGGCATCATCTGTTACCGGATAGCGCAATTACGAAAGTGCACGCCGATTATCCACGCACAGGCTTTCGTGAAGAAATCCTGGCCAGCATGACTGAAGTAGTACACGCCCGCCCTGTGTGTCAACCTGAATCCATACACCGGCTCAGTGAGTTAAGCTCAATATCAGAGCCCGAGGTTCAGGAGCCCGTATCATGCCTAAACCGCCAACCGAGCTGCCCGATCATCAGGTCACGCCGAATCCCAAGCTGGAGAAACGCACACGTCGTCAGTTCTCGACCGAATACAAGTTGCGCATCCTCGCAGAAGCCGATGCCTGCCAGCATGGTGAGCTCGGGCAGCTGTTACGCCGCGAAAAGCTCTACAACAGCCAGCTGACCACTTGGCGCAAGGAGCTTGCCGAGAGCGGCGTGGAGAAGCTCCACAAGACCGCCCCAGGGCCGAACCCGAGCAAGACGCCGGAGCAGAAGCGTATCGAGGCACTGGAGCGTGAGAACGCCCGTCTTCAGCAGAGGCTCTCGACCGCCGAAGACTGCCTATCGCTCCAAAAAAAAGCGCTATCGATGCTCGATCGCATGAACAATGGGAGCGAACCATGATCACGGTGCTCGAAGAGCGCCCGGCGCGCCTCCCATTGGCCATGGCCTGCCGAGCCCTGGGCATCAACCGCAGCACGGTGTACGCCTGGCGAAAACGCCGCCATGAGCCTTATACCGGAGCTTCAACGTCGCGCCGGCATTGCCCGCAGCCCAGGGCCCTGTCGGCCGAGGAGCGAGCGAAAATGCTGGAGATCGCACATAGCGAGCCCTATCGGGATCAGCCGGTGTATGAGATCTATCACGACCTGCTGCAGCAAGGGATCTATCTTGGCTCGCTCAGCACGTGGTACCGGCAGCTGCGTGAGGCCAAGGAGAGCGGTGACCGCCGTCCTCAGCGTGCTCCCCAACACCATGCCGTCCCACGCATCACGGCAAGGGCCGCCAATGAGGCCTGGACGTGGGACATCAGCAAATTGCCCACGCGGCGACGCGGCGTCTACCTCAACCTCTACGTGGTGCTGGACCTGTACAGCCGCTTCATCGTGGCCTGGATGGTCTCCCACAAGGAGAATGCCGCCTTGGCTCAGCAGCTCTTCCAGGAGGCCGTGGATCGCTACGGTATCCCGCATGGCGCACTGACGCTCCACCAGGATCGAGGCTCGCCGATGATCGCCCGGAGCTATCTGGATCTCATGGGAGAGCTGGGGGTCACGTGCAGTCATAGCCGGCCGCGGGTCAGCAACGACAACCCCTTCAGCGAAAGCCAGTTCAAGACCAGCAAGTACCAGCCCGATTACCCGGGGCGCTTCGAGAGCATCGTCCATGCCCGGCAGTGGTACAGCGCTTACGTCGACTGGTACAACCTGCTGCACCATCACAGCGGGCTGGCTGGCTTCACGCCGGAGCAGGTCTTCACCGGCCGATATCGCGAGATTGCCGAGGTCCGCCAGCGAGCGCTCGATGACAGCTTCGAGGCGCATCCCGAGCGGTTCCTACGCGGACGCCCAAAGGTGGCGCTGCCACCGGACAGTGTCTCGATCAATCCAGTACAGCCCGATGACGACGACCCGGCCCCCTACAGC
>NZ_JABUZF010000172.1:7699-7916 GCF_014897885.1 Halomonas sp. 3D7M
CCCGGCCCCCTACAGCGTGGTGAACTTCCCGACGCTATCGGCGGCAGGTGCCACCGCGACGAAATCGACACTAATTTTTAACGATCTGTCCGAATCAGGTTGACACGCCCCCCCTGGCTCACATGCGGCCGTTCTCTCGTCATTGGGATTCACCCGCCTTGCCAACCGCAACCCGCTTGATCGTCACTACAGGGTAAGCGTTCATTCCAGGACGTAG
>NZ_JABUZF010000176.1:0-12784 GCF_014897885.1 Halomonas sp. 3D7M
ACGCGATAGACCTTAACGATGCGGCTGCGCTCGCCGCGCTGGTCAACAGCGTAGCGCCACAACAGGTATACCACTTAGCGGCGCTGTCGTTTGTGGGCCACCCCACGCCGCTGGATTTTTACCACGTCAATGTGCTCGGCACCGAAAACCTGCTCAAAGCAGTCAGTGTACTGCCAGACCCGCCAAGGGTACTGTTGGCCAGCAGTGCCAATGTGTATGGGGCCAACGGCCAAGCGGTGATCAGTGAACAGGTGTCCCCAGCACCGGTGAACCACTACGCCAACTCCAAAATGGCTATGGAGCATATTGCTAACACCTACGCCGAACGCCTACCGCTAATGATTGCACGACCTTTCAACTACACCGGCCCAGGGCAAGCAGCGCACTTTTTAGTGCCTAAAATTGTGCAACACATACAGCAGCGGGCGAGTGTGATTGAGCTGGGCAATACCCACGTAAGCCGCGACTTTAGCGACGTACGCGACATAGCCAGCATTTACTGCCGGTTATTAACGGAATGGCCTGTTGAGGCCAAAAGCGGCAGCATTGTTAATGTGGGCAGTGGCAAGGCGGCGTCACTAAAAGACGTTATTCACCGACTGGAAATGTTGGCAAACCATACATTAACCATAGAAGTTAACCCGACGTTTGTTCGAAGCAATGAAATACCGGAGCTAAAGGCTTGTACTCAGCGTTTAAACGCCTGGTTGCCTAGTTTGAAACGCTATTCACTGGATCAAACGCTGGCCGACATGCTCGAAAAAGCACCTGATTGAAGGCTATGCAACGATGACATCATAAGGAAACGCTGTTTTTTATTGGCAATAGCCTTGATCTATGGCAAGCTTAAACCATGCTAAGTTAAAAGAATGAGCAAAGGGTAACCAACACCTCATTAGGTTATCTTAAAATGCAATCAATATGGAAAGCATTAGCGAAACGTTACAAAACGGGTAGAAGCAAAAATAGCAGAAACAGAATTGATAGAAATAATTCAAGTCTTGCCAAATCTTGCATTGCACCCGATGATGTTTTTTTACTAAGCTCAACCTATTGACTTACCTCAAGGGCTACGGGTAAAACGTAGCTGCGAAATGTTGTGACGGTATAAAGTGTTCGCCGATAATTCAGCGATGCCTAAACCGAAACGCAAGGGATGAGTGTCAGTGTTGATGGTTTTTCATCAGCCTGATCTCTGGAGCGAGGCCTCGCTCACGGCCGCGCTTGCCATACAGAGCTAAACGCGGCTAATGTCGATTCGACACTTAAACACGGAGTTACATCAATGGCTTTAACTACTACCCAAATTCAGCAGCTTTATACGGCTTATTTTAACCGTACAGCTGATCAAGAAGGGATCGATTACTGGCAGGAGCAGGGCGTTAGCGAATCTGAGCTGCGTACATACCTAGCCAATGACGATCAGCCTGAATACGTAGAACTCTACGGCGACCGTACTCGTGAAGAGCTGGTAACCGCTATCTACCAGAACATGTTCGGTCGTGAGCCAGAAGCAGAAGGCCTGGAATACTGGGTTAACGGTGACGGTGCTTCCGTACCGGCCAGCGAACTCCCGCAGCTGTTCATCTCTGCCGCTTCTGACGAAGACGCTGCAGCGTTCGATGAGAAAGTCGATGATCAGATGCCGACGCCGCCGGGTAGCGACGAAACTATTCGTCTGACTCAGCAAGCCGACAACCTGCAAGGCGCTGACGGTTCAGACACCACTTTCGAAGCACCGGTTACGCAAAACGAAACCGGTTCTGGCGAGTTAGCCAATACCTTTGAAACTGGCGACGTTCTTGACGGCGGTGCTGATAGCACCAACGTTCTGCGCGCTGACTTGATTGCATCAGGTTCCATTTCTGACAACTGGGCACCAGCGATTTCTGCTGAGACCACTAACATCCAAGAAGTTTACCTGCGTGCACAAGCTACTCGTGTAGACCAAGGTGCTTCCAACACTACCTTCGGCGCTACTGTAGACGCTGAGAAAATGGCTGGTGTTGAACAGTGGTGGACAGATAACAGCCGTGCCGATATCCGCATCGAAGATATCCGCACCGCTACCGACGAAACCACCTTCGGTATGCGCGAAACCGATCCGGAAGTTGGCTATGAAGCTTACTTCAACCCGCTGTTCCTGGAAGGTGATGTCAGCTCTGACTCTGAACTGAGCATCGTCATTCAGGAAATCGATGGCGACCAAGTGCTGGCCGCTAACGAGCTGCAAAACATCACCGTTCGTGAAGTTAATTTCACTGTTGGTGGTGAAGACGTAACCTTGTCTAATGACCAGATCTCTGCTGCTAACACCTGGGCTGAGCTTGAAGCTGCCATTGCTGCTGAAATCGAAGCGCAAAACCTTGAAGGTCTTAGCGTTTCTCACACTGGTAACGGCCAGTTCGTGATCGACGATGAGCAAGGTCGTCCGTTCGAAATCGTTGAAGGCGAAGCGCTGATTTTCGGTGCGACAGCTGATATCGACGTACGTAACCGCGTTGAAGTGGGTCGTTTAGAGCAGGAAGGCCCGACTCAAACCACGCTGGTACTTGACGGTGCCGGTAACGGTTCACGTGGTGGCGACGTTAACATCGCAGCTATGTCCGGCGACCGTGGCATCGAAGTAATGGATGTTCTGGTTGATCGTGACAGCCACATCAAGAGCCTGCGTTCTGAAAACAACCCTAATTCAGTACAAGACTCTTTCTCTGCTGAACAGCAGTTGGAAGAAGTTAACCTGACCCACGTCGCAGAAGGCGCACAGGGTACTTTCCAGGTTGGCGCACGTACAGTTGACGAGAAAGGTGTTTCCACTACTATCGACGATCGTCTTTCTGTAGACGTTGACGAAGATGGTCAAGGCGACAGCGGTCTGCGTGACGTTCGTGTATTCAACGCCACTGGCTACAGCTCTGAAATCAAGCTGGCTGCCGAACTGTCAATTGACGTATTTGACAAGTACCTGGCTGGTGCAGAAGAGACTGTTCAGTTCAGCTACCTGCTGGGCGACGCGGGCAACAACCTAAGCCTGACCGTTGACAACCAAGTAGCTTCCGACCCTGATTTCGCTCTTGAAATCATCGGTGGTGACAGCAGCGATCGCGTCAACCTGACTGATCTGGCTGTGAAGAACTCTACTACCGTTGATCTGGAAGGTGGCGAAGAGAACACCGTTGAAGTTAGCACCACCACTGGTGCTACCGCTGATGAATTCGGCAACTTCACTCGCGCACCTGGCGATATTAAATTCACTGCTGCGCAAACTGCCTTTGGTGAGTTCGTTAACGTTGATCGTTTAGTTGTTGCAGACGACAATAACACTCGCCAGAACATCGTTACCGGCAACATGACCGCTATCGATGGCAAGGAAATTGTTATTGCAACAGACTTGGCTTCTGATGTAGCTGGCAATCCCATTGCTGAAACTGGTGTTAACACCGATATCGTTCAGGCGCGTATTGACACAGACCTGACCGTCTCTGGTAAGAATCAGACCCTGGGTTCACTCAACAACAACAATGACCAGTTCATTGGCGTTGTCGACGTGATCAACACCCGTCCGATCCCGACCCAGAACAACCTGGAAGTGCTGCTTGACAACACTGCCCGTTTGGATGGCGAACTGACTGTTGAAGCATTCAACGTCAGCACTGAAGGTGCAGGTACCAGCGCGGTTCGTGAGCTGGATCTGACTTCTGGTGGTCGTCGTAACACTGAAAACCTGGTACAAAGCGCTGCTTTGGCTGGCGTTAACAAAGTTGACCTAGACGGCACACAGAACCTTGACCTGCACATTGCAAACATGGGCTCTGGCGCTTCTGTTGTTGACGGCTCTGACCTGGGCGGCGACCTGGATCTGGCTATGAACGCTGGTATCCTGAACGGCGCAACTGACGTCATTACCGGTACTGCTGCAGAAACCGACACCCTGGCTGTGTACGGTGGTGATGCACAGGCAACTGTTACTGGTTTTGAAACCATTCAGTTGGGTCTGGCTGTAAACAACCAGTTCAACGGCGCGTTTACTGGCTTCTCTGGTGAATTCAACGCCGCTGCGGTATCCGGTGTTGAGCAGTACAACATTGCAGCCCTAAGCGGTGCAGCTGAGTTGATCAACCTGTCTGGTTCTGAGGTTGTAAACGTTGCAGCGAATGGCACTGACGCAAACCTGACGTTTATCGCTTCTGACCGTGCTAACGGTAACGAAATCTCCGTTAACTTCGCAGGCGATTACACCAGCGAGCTGTCTGTTCAAGACTACCGCACAGTTACACTGGGTCTAGCTGCAGAGACCGATTACGACTTTGATCTGGATCTGGAAACTGCTGACGGCACCAACGCAGGTACTACTTACGCCCGCACACTTGAAATTGTTGGTGGCGGTGTAGATGCGAATGGTGATGTTACCACTACGCTGAATATTGGCGATCTTGACACTGCTCTGAGCACTGTTGACCTGTCAGGCTTCGAAGGTAACCTGCTTAATGCACAGTGGGCCGCAGAAACTGGCACCAACGGTACGATTGTTGCTAACGCATACAACTTTAGCTTCAACGTTGGCGGTGATGGTTCGAGCTCTGAGTTCATCTCTAGCTTCGACTTCAATGCCGACGCTGATGAAGCTGGTGTGGTTTGGGAGATCACTAACTTCCAAGTGTTTGACAACGTAGACGTTACGCTGTCTAACCAGTCTATCATCGACCTTCGTGACCTGGGTGTTGATAGCGCAGCAGACATCGTTGTTGAAGATGCTAATGCCTTCTTCACAGCGCTGGATGGCGATGCACAGCAAGCTTACATCGACCAAGGTTACTCAGCAGCAGACTTTGCAGCTGGTGACACTGTTGTAACTTCAAGCGAAGGTCTGGACTTCACCATTCTGTTGAACGGTGTTGCCTCTACAGACCTCGTAAATGAAAACTTTGCAGGTATTGCATAAGCTGCCTTTGGCAACTTATTGACTGCACTGTAGTCGTACTAAGGCCATCCTTCGGGGTGGCCTTTTTATTTGGCGGCTGGTTTAATGCTGCCGAGAGCAAATATTTCTCAAGGAGAGACCATGTTTCGTCAGTTAACCCCGCTACAACCTCGCGAACATCAGCAGTTGCGCTTTAATCCCCGCCAGCCTTACGATTTTGCAAAGGAGCAAATGCTGATTCCGGTGGTCGCAGCGGAAACGGCGCGTATCGCCCGTGAAATGCCTATCGTCTTTCCGCTAAGTGGTGGCCTGCCCCAGGCGCTGGTAGGCGTTAACCACGGTCAAAATATGCATGTTAAAGAGGACACTGGCCACTGGATTGGTCGCTATATACCTGCCCATATTCGCCGCTACCCCTTTATGCTGGCAGCTGTGCCAGGCACTGAGGGCTCAGGCAGTGAACAGCAGTATGTTATTCAGTTTGATGCCGAAGCGAGCCATCTGGAACGCCCCGATGGCCTGGCCCTGTTTGATGATCAGGGGCATGCTACCGAAACACTCCAGCAAATCCAGAAGGTGCTGACCAACCTGGAGCGGGAAAATCACCGCACTCTAGGTCTAGTGGCTGAGTTAGAAGCAGCAGGCTTGCTGGCCGAGCGGCAAATCTATGTGGGCGAAGAAGGTAAGGGTGGCAAGCGTTTAGCCGGTATTCGTTTGGTGGATGAAAAAGCCTTAGCCGCACTGGATGGTGATACGTTGGCTAAGTTACGAACCAGCGGTGCCTTGGCCCTGGTATACGCGCACCTGCTTTCGCTGAACAACCTGCGCGATGGCCTGCTGGCCCAGATGACCCGCGCCGACCACGCCGACAGCGCGGCCGACCAGCAGCCCATGTCGCTGGATCAACTCTTCGAAGAAGGCGATGACGACTTCTCCTTCGATTTCGATAGCTAACCCAAAACACCACTCAAACCCAATAGGAGCTTTCCATGGCTGAACAACAGAAAACCATCACCATCGATAACCGCGAATACGGCGTTAACGACCTTTCCGAAAGTGCCCGTAACCAGGTGGTCAACCTGCGCGTCACCGATGAAGAAATCCGCCGCCTGCAACACCAGCTCGCCATCGCCCAAACCGCCCGCACGGCCTACGCCAATGCGCTAAAGGCAGAACTTCCCAAGAAGTAAGATGGCCGCTGCTTAGATGTTAAAACGCCGCCTTTTGTGCGGCGTTTTGTACGTAATATCTAAAAGGAAGTTTTAGATGGATTCTCAAGGGCTGTTTCAGGCAGTAACAACCGGTACCTATCGGTCATCGCTCTATGAAAAGTATTACGCAATAGAAACAAAAGCGGATGGGCCGGTGCTTTTTAGGTCATCCTACTCCTATCCTGATATTTACGATGAGGCCTTTAATCTTATCGGCAAAATGGACTCGAATATCGTTTATCTCAAGAGCGGTAAATACCATTTTCACACTCAGTTCGGTAGCCCAAGAAATGCGGAAGTGAGTATTTACCTTCCTGGCGACGAATCTTTCAACTCCTTGCAAGCGGTCACACAGGGGAGTTATGAAGTTAGTGGCTACACAAACTTTAATAGTATTACCACCTATCAAAGTGGCCATATCTTCATTAGCGCTACCGGCGATAGTGCAACATACAAAATTTATGATAAGCAGCTTAATTTAGTCACTGATGGGTATGGTAGCAGTGGGCCGCTATACCTGGAGGCTGGCGAGTATGTGTTGTACACCACTTTCAACGGGAGCAACAAAGGATTAAGTGTCGATATTCCCGATCACCTTTTGTATGACACTACTGACAGTGGAGCAGAGAACAGTCCAGTGGACGAAAACGGTAATGCGGTAGACATCACTCAAAATACCGTTGAAAATATCGCCCTGATTTACGAAGCGGCGCTCAACCGCCAGCCTGATGAAAGCGGCTTGAACTACTGGATTGGGGTGGCGCAACAAGGCCAAAGCACCATCGATATTTCCGGATTCTTTATCCAATCTGATGAGTTTTTGACGAACTTCGGCGCGCCTAGCAATAACGACTTCATTGATCGCATGTACCTGAACGTACTAGACCGCAATGCCGATGCCGCTGGTAAAACCTATTGGCTTGACCAAATGGCCACCGGGCTAACGCAAGTCGAGGTGCTGAACTATTTCGCCGTTTCCCAGGAAAATATCGACAATGCCGTGTGGTTGTCAGGGTTAGCAGAGACCGATAGCGGCTGGGTGATTTAACGAGGTCTCACTCTGTCAGGCCCCCTAGAAGGGGCCTATATACTTTATTCTTCAAAAAGCGCTAATACGGCATAAAAGCGGCTACTGCCGCTACCCTAGCTTGGCCGTGGGGGATTCCTCTGTCCATGGTGTCCATGTCGAGGCTTTAGAGCGCCCCAGCGACTGTTGGGAGTCATTGATGGCGTGTGCCATCATCAATAGGCGGCAGTGCATAGGGTCATCAGATGCTCCAATGCGTGTTTGTAGATGATCCATGTCAATGCGATATACGCACCAACAATGGCCAGAATGTGTGATGGTGTCCGGTAGCAAGACACGCAGTTGGTGAAGTTGCCAGACCAGCTGCTGTGTGACTAAGGTTTCTTGTTGTGCTTCGCGTAAGCCACTGAGTGTGCTTTGTAAATAATCACTGGCTTGGCCATCGGGTTCGAAAAGCCGGTGACCCGTCATATCTCCCCAATGCGGCGCATAAGGGTCGCCCCATAACACGCTGCCTAGTTGACCACAGCCATCGGCATCAAGCCCGACCACATGCTGCGTGAGCGAGAACGGATAGTGTTTCCAAAGCCGAGGCGTATGATCACCAAACGGGTTACCTTGCCCCGGTTGGAGAAGGGCGAGTGGTAGCGTCTCTGGGCCAGTAGGCAGCACGATGGGAATGCCCTGGTTGGCGAGCGGGGTAATGTCTGCCAACACTAGGCTTACACACGCCTGCTGCGCAGCGAATAAGCGGTTATCACGCGGAGTAATGCGCTGTGCGTAGAAGGCGTCGCGGGTAATGATCATCAAATGCTCCGTGCCCCAGGTGTGGGCAGTTGAGGGGGTTAGGAAGAAACCGGTAGTTGCCCGCGCCCAAGCCGCGGATAGCCAGCGGGAAACTCAAGATAGGTCAAGCGATCCACCTGGAGCAGGGCGTTAACCATACGCTTGAGTTCTTGAAAACGCGGTTCAAACGAGGCGTGCTGTCGGTCAAGTAATACCGTGGTGCGATTTTCTTTTTGGTTAGGGAGACACAGCCATTTAGGTGAAAACCGTTGACGTGTGACTGGCCCGTCCAACAGATCCACACACGCTCCCTCTCCTTGGGTAATCTGTTCTATCCATAACTGACAAATCTGTTCTTTAAGGTCAGGCGTTATGCTAAACACCTCCGGGTCAAAAAATAAAAAGAAATGAAAAAGATAGGGATAGCTGCTGTTTCCATCACGTTTCCAAATATACCCCTTCAGTCCTTTGAATAAGGGCGAGTGTCGTCTTTTCTGCACAAACTGCTTGAAATGCGCATCTGCTCCGTAAAAGTCCAATGGAGGCTGTTGATGACGACTCGCCATCGGAGTGTAAGTAAGCCCAATGTATAACACCTCTAAAGCGGCATGCTGATGAACCAAACTATCTAAATAGTGCGTGTATGATTTCGTGCTTTTGTAAAGTGCTTTACGAGCTGCCTGCATCTGTCGCTGGTTGTCAGCGTGTTTTGTCACCTCTTGCAGTTCAGAAAAGCAGCATTTGACGTCCTTATAGAGATCGAAGAAGTAGCCGTTCTGAACGTCAAGGTGCTGTGTGTCAGAGGACGTTATGCCGTACTTTTCCAGCAGTGGGCGGAAGATATTCCAGTAGCGTGTCACGCTATGATCAAAGCGCCTTATTTGCCCTTTATCCTGGGTACGATATTCCTCGATCAGAAGAATGTCTTGGATAACCAGGGCCGGTCCAAGAATAGCTGATACGGGTAATACATAAGACGGGTGGTCTGGTGAAAAGGGGGCAGCCTTGGTTGGCAGTTGATCTACCATCGCACCGGCATAACCTTCCCACGTTCGATAACTCAGTATTCTTTTTATTTCGTCATCTGCTTTCAACAGAGGAAGAAGTGCGCCCTGTACATCGACAAGAGTACCTTTCCAGGTAGGGGTGCTTGCTGTCTTCAGAGCAAGCACGGGTCGTAGAAGCCAATACTCCAACAGCGCTAGAGCGTCGGGCGCTATCGCAGGGTTCGGTGATCTAGCCATTGCCGTCATCTTCAAGTCGGGGGTATGATCTGAATGTTAGATGAGTTTTATCATCATCGTCAAGCCCAGCCCATTCCCCACGTCTCTTAAAGGAGTCTTTTATGACCCGTGCTACATTTCCTCTCTCTCAAGAAGGCACCTATTTATCCCATTCGACAGGGATGAACATGCCCATTACGCCTCCGCAAAATGCCAAGCAAGGGAGGCCAGTGAGGCCGTGTAATGCGAATATGCTTCGTCAATTGATTCGCGATCATTACCAGTTAGTTATGGATATGAATGGGGTGTATTACCTGATGCCGTTTGCTTTGGGCGGTTCGCTCTTGATGGAGCCAGAGTTGATAGGATCTGAGCTCAAGCGTTGGGCGGCTGACTTTCTCAACCGTGATGTATCCAATACACAAATTAGCAATGCGCTGGATATTCTGCGTAGTGAGCCTGCTGAACGTAGGCACGTCGCCCATGGTCGTACATGGTTGGGTGAGCAAGGTGAGCGATACATTGATTTAGACGGTCATTATTCTGTCTGGGAGCGGGGGCAAGAAAGCCGATTCTATACGTCAACACTTCAGCCTCATTGGAGGCCCGCCAACTGTTGTCCATATTCCACCGGGGGTGTTCAAGGCGCTCACGCGTTTGACGTTAGGAACATTCAGTATATTGAAAAACATTTACCGCTACCGTTAAATCGGGAGTGGTTAATCTACGCCTATATGGTGCTAGCACTGATGCCTGAACGTCAGATGCTGGCATTAGAAATCACCGGTGTGTCTCATCAAGGTAAAACACGGTGGTTAACGGCCCTCAAACAATGGCTTGATCCATGCATTCGCGATGATGTGAACCATCAGCCGCCAAGTAAAGTGAGCGATTTGGATGCCTTGGCATGGCATCACCATGTGTTGGTATTGAATGGCGTGGAGAAGCCGCTTTCGACGGCTGTTCAGCGACGCTTGCTGGGTTTTCTGAACGGTACGACCCTTGCTTGGAAGAAAAAAGGGTCTTCTTCTCACCTTCGTACAAAGCGTATGCCCCTCATCAGTGCTGATGAACCCGTCGTTACCGATCCAGCGCTGGTGGAGCGTACACTCAGTATTGAGTTGCCTTTGCGGTCACCACCTGCTAGTAAATCTGCACCGTCTGACATCGACCCCAATATAGGACGATTGCTCATCCCCAATGATCTATCGATGGTACAAGCGGCGTTATTTGAATTGCTTGGCCAAGCGCATGCCCACATAGATACCACCTTCCTAGATCGTCATGTTCCTGATGGGTGGCAAGACTTCTGCAAAGTAGGGATGATTGTTTCCCGGGCGGTGGCCGGGACGGATGAGGCCTTCTGGGCACAATACGAAGACTATCGCAACGAGCGTGCCCGAGAGTTGATAGAACAAGACCCTGTGGCAATGGCGGTGGAACGCTTTTTTGATGAATCGGGGCAGCGAGAGGCAGTGGAGTACCCGGCGGGGGAATGGTTAACGCTCTTATCACCCTATCGAGAGCAGGACGTGGCGGAACGTGATTGGCCTGCCAATGCCCGAGCGATGGGGGCGGCCCTTAAACGAGCTGCGTCGCTGCTTAATGCGCAAGGGTATCGGTGTTTAGACAATGGCAAGCGTGGAAGCACTTACCGTTGGGAAATCGCCCCCATCAGCATTGCCCGTCGACACGTCTAACGCGTCTTACTTACGACATCACGACATCGTGATCCACGGTTTCTCCATATTGGCCCTGAAAAAGGGCCTTTTTTGTGGTTTTTAATCAATCAATGTCGTGATGTCGTCATGTGTAAGTACCCCCGCAGCAGGGTGACGGCGGCACCCGAAGGGCAGCGCCGCCCCTGTTCCCACTCCTGATACGTCCGCACGCTAATCCCTAATTGCTGGGCCAGCTCGGCCTGAGTTAGTCCTTGATGCTGTCGGCATGCCTGCACGTCTGCCATCAATTGGACATGCGTCATGCTAGTGAGCGGTAGGTGTGTGAGCGGGTAGATGGGTTGCGCTTTTGTCGAAAATGAGGCCATTGCTTACTCCATAAGAAGGCGATGGGCCGTTCCGTCATGGACGGCCCCATACCATGGCGTACATCGTTCCCTGTCGATGCACTTATCTTCACCCAGGTACTATCCATGACTGTATAAGATGGCCCGATGACCTTGGCCGTAAGCCTTGCTGAAGAGCTTGCACAGGTAGCTACCGCGTAAAAATAGGGCAGGCAGTGCCGCGTAGTCGTTGTTGGCTTCCAGGTAGTAATGGCTGAGTAAAGGGGCATGCCACACTTCTTGCTCTGTTGGATGGCCCCTGGACAGCTGAACACAAGGTTTGGCGATCTCCGTCGGAATCCCCAAGGCACTAGCCCACGCTTCCGAGAGCATGTTGAACAGGTTGCGGCCTTCGTAATCCACGGTGCCTGGCGTGTGGTAGGCATGCAGATTAAAAAACAGCAGCAGGTGGAAGTGGGGTGCGCCGTCTTGGCTTTGTTCTCGGGCAATCACATAGCGAATGCGGCAGTGATGTGGGCTTCCTCGACGTTGGCGATCATAATTTACCTTTGCTTGGAAGGAGGCCATACAGCGTTTGATCGGGGCGTTGGAGTGGCCATCGTGGGGCAAGGTCACGCCGTGGGGGAGGGTGAGATCAAAGCGGCAGGCCATCACCCGTTTACTCTCGCTAATGGCGTTCCACGTTACGCGGTAAAGGATATCTAAATACTCTTTTGCTAAAGGCCCCCGGTGGGTGAGTACCGGTAACTCGGTGCCAGGCGCGGGCCAATACGTCGAGGAGGTGATCGGCGTTAGATTGCGGTTAATACACGGCGTCGCGGTCATACATCATCTCATGGAAGTAAGTGAGTCAAAGGAGCGCCTTTTCACTACGCTGAAAACGGCAAGGTCTGGTGACCGTGTCTAGGTCAGTACACGGGTCATGTAGATACGGCACGGCGTGTAAACCTACGACGGTGGTGAAGTGACGCTAACGGGTAGGTATCAACCCAGGAATGAAGGTAAGGACTGATTCAGATGATGGACTGATTAAGCGGTGTTGGTTGAGCACTGTGTTGGCGTTAGTGATCGTCGTTTGTTTCATTACGATCATAAGCCTAATGGGAGTGTTGAGAGCGATTGATGACGTTTTATAGGTGAGGGCTTTAGTGACTGATCAGTCGTTAAATGTTGGTCGTGTTTCAGGATTGATCCTTTGGGAAGGATGATAACAGTTGGTATATTGAGTAAGTAATACTAACGTATCCTAAAGCTGTGTTATTGAATACGGCACTGCAGACCCTCTTAGTTGAATAAAAGCCGCTTGTTTATCATTAAAACGACTCTTGGTAGTTACTCTGACGTTAAATGCACATCCCCCATGTGATAGCGCGGGAAAATCCCGCGTTGTGTTGTCCATAAGATACTCCGGCAGCGACGTAACATGCTCTTTGTGAAGCGGCATGCGATTGAACCAAAACTCAGCCCCACACTACTCCTGTGAAGCCAAGACACTGGGTCTTGGTCTGACCCTTCAGCAGGAGAGGCGTATGTCCATTCCTTGTCCTCGCTGCGCATCGACGCAGCTCATCCCCCGCCAACGTGGTCGCC
>NZ_JABUZF010000176.1:12864-13065 GCF_014897885.1 Halomonas sp. 3D7M
CGGTGCTAAAACCGGTGCGACGTTAGGTTTTGTCGCAGGGCCAGTGGGTGCTTCGATCGGTACGTTCGCAGGCGCACTGCTGGGTGCGCTTGCAGGGGGCACGGCAGGCGGTGTTGCGGGTGCCAGGCTCGGTGAAGAGCTCGATAGTAAAGTGCTCGACAACGTCGAGTGTTTGGCCTGTGGCTACTCCTTTCGACCCCC
>NZ_JABUZF010000176.1:13092-23541 GCF_014897885.1 Halomonas sp. 3D7M
AAATCGTCAATCCATTTCCCTTCGTTGATCACAAGCACTGGTTGCCCGCCAACAGGCTAGGGCGGCGATGCCGTGTCTACCGTTTAGGAGTATCTATCATGAGTCACACCCTCCACTCTCAAGCAACCGCCGTTGACGCTGTTCTCTCCCACGGACAAGTCGATGCGCTTCCTTCGCGTGAGATGTCTGCTTTCGTCGAGCGTGAAAGCCACTTGAAGCGCCCTACACCGCCGCCCCGGCGTTACCGCGAACAGGCACGGCGCTTGGTCGATACCCGCGCCCTGGATCGCAAGGCATGGCTTTCGATTCGTCAGAGCGGCATTGGCAGCAGTGACGCGGCGGCGGCCGTAGGGCTGCATCCGTATAAATCGCCGTTGGAACTCTGGATGGATAAGACCGGGCGCCAATTCGATGACAAGGAACCCAGTCGGGGCGAGATCCTCACCAGCCCTTTGCACTGGGGGCAGGTGCTGGAACCCATCGTGGCGGAGCACTACGGACGACATACCGGCCATCGGGTACAACGCGTCAATGCCATTTTGCAACACGTCGAGCATCCCTGGATGTTGGCCAACCTGGATCGTGAAGTGGTGGGCAATGATGAGGTGCAGATTCTGGAGTGTAAAACCGCCGGAATCTACGGCGCCAAGCTATGGAAAGACGGCGTGCCTGAGTACGTGCAGCTACAAGTGATGCACCAGTTAGCCGTCACCGGCCAACAGGCCGCTGATGTCGCCGTATTGCTCGGTGGCCATGAGCTACAGATCCATCGTATCGAACGCGACGAGGCGATGATCGCGCAGCTGATCACGTTGGAGCGGCAGTTCTGGGACTATGTGGAGAACGACACGCCACCGCCAGCGGATGGGTCGGACTCGGCGGATCAGGCGCTGCGGGCGCTATTTCCCCAGGACGATGGCGAGACGGTTGATTTGTGCCAAGACGCGAGCCTTAGCCAAGCCTTTGCCGATCTACAGCGGGTACGACACACCCTGGACAATGCCAAGAAGGAAGAAGCCAAACTCAAGCACCGTCTGCAGCAGGCGATGGGCACCGCCACGTTGGCGATCTTTCCCAGTGGCGTGCTGAGCTGGAAGCAGACCAAACCTGTCAATCGGCTGGATACTAAAACGCTCCAAAAGGAACACCCGGCCCTGTGCGCCGCCTACCTTCACGCGCATCCCGGAACCCGGCGGTTGGTGGTGCGCTAATAGCGCTCATGTCGTCACACAGCGCCGCTGTACGCGGTTGCCGTATCAAATTAAACCTACGTTACCTCAACCAAGCACACGCCTCAGCGCGGCTCTCCGGCCGCCTGGGGCGTTTTGCGTTATGGGGTAGCCAACCATGCATCACTGATGTGCTGATGTAGTAAGGAGATCCTTATGCTTAAAGGCTTAGCCATTACCCCGCCCATCCTGGGGCGGATCACTATCGGCAAACTGGTCGAGAACAACGGCAAGCGTCTGCCACAGAAAGACGACCAATTCACTATCACGTCCCAACTCCAGACCAAGGAGGGCTGGATACGCCACCCGCTCGATGAACAGCTACGCAGCGCTCAGGAGGGCAAGCTCCGAACGATTCCCATCCGGCTGCTGTTCAGTGACCCCGACCTCAACCTGCGTGCTGAATACGCGCTGTTCGACCGGCAAACGGCCAGGCCACTGTGCGTAGGCGATGGCGAGCAGTGTAAACGGCGTACCCAGGACGGCATGGTCACGCTCGACTGTCCTTCCCCTGACGGTTGTCCTTTAGCCCAGGGCGGCGCTTGCAAGCCCTACGGGCGGCTTAACGTGTTGATTGGCGATGACGACCCACTGGGCAGTTTTATCTTCCGTACCACCGGCTTCAACTCGATACGCACCTTGGCCGCACGGCTCGCCTACTTCAAAGCGATTTCGGGTAACCGGCTGGCGTGTATGCCGTTGGAGCTACGGCTACGCGGCAAATCCACCCGCCAGAGCCGGGGCACGGCGATCTTCTACGTGGATATCACCCTGCGCGAGGGCTGGACGCTGGAAGAGACCCTGGCCGAGGCGCAGCGCCTGAATGAGTTCCACCAAGCCACCGGGTTTGATCAGAAAGCGTTGGATAAGGCCGCTAAGGCCGGATTTGCCAACGGGGCCTTTGAAGACAGTGCCGAGGAATCCATCGACGTGGTCGAGGAGTTCTACCCCGAGGCACCGCAAACGCCAGTGGGCAAGCAGGAACCCAATGCCCCGGTGACGCTGGCCGACAAACTGCAGGCCAAAAGCCAGCAGGGCCAGCCTGAGCCACCAGAACCGGAAAGTCCCGACCAGGCAGCACCACCGCCTGCCGACCATCCCCCACAAACCCCACCACGCGAAGCCAAGCGCGCCTAAGTGTGGATCTCAAACGTTAGCAACTCACCCCCTCTCTCGATTTAACACCACCACCGCTCAACGTTGCCCGCTGCCTGTTTGGCGCGGGCCGTTATGCCGTGGTTAACCGATAAACTGATAAGGAAACACACCATGCGTATTCTCACTCACGACCAACTCCACCGTACTGCCCCCGCCATCTTTGCTAGCCAACCCGATGAAGCGGTGTCGGATCGCTACGGCTTCGTGCCGACGATTAACGTGGTCGATGCCCTGCAGGCCGAGGGCTGGTACCCGGTTCGCGCCCAACAAACCAACGTGCGTCAAGCCGAGCGCCGTGACGTGGCGCGGCACATGATCCGCTTCCGGCAAGACCCTGACCGTCAACTCGCCGTCGGTGACAGCATTACCGAACTGGTACTCACCAATAGCCACGACCGCAGTGCCGCCTTTCAGCTCGATTTAGGGCTGTTTCGGTTGATCTGTCTTAACGGCATGGTCACGCCAGTAGGCGACGTGGGCGGTATCCGCGTGCGTCACGGTAAGCAGATCGTTGATGAGATATTAGAAGGCTCTATTCAACTCAGCCATCAAGTGCCCCGCATTGCGGAAGGGGTAGAGGCGTTTCAATCCACCTTAATCAGCCGAGGCGAAGCCCAGCTGTTTGCCGAGTCGGCTCTGTCGCTGCGTTACGGTGACGACTGGCAAGCGGCTAGCCCCATCCAACCCACCGATGTACTCGAAGCTCGACGCAGCGAAGACGCCAACGGCTCGCTGTGGAGTGTTTTTAACCGCACCCAAGAAAACCTCTTCAAAGGCGGCTTACGTGGCCGTTCCCCCACTGGGCGGGCCACTCGCACCCGACCGATCAACAGCGTCGCTGAGGACGTGCGTTTAAACCGCGCCTTATGGAAGCTCACCGAGCGATTCGCTGAGCTGAAAGGAGCAAGCCTCCCGTCCTACACCCACCACTGATAAGGAGATCCCGTATGACCTGCCAGATACCGCAACTCATTGCCGGGGAGACCCCCGGCACCTACCGTCTGACCAGCGACGTTACTGACGCTCAGCTATTACACCTGGCCAAGATGATCGCCCACAAGCGGCTTCGCAAGGGCAATAAGCTAGGGTGTCCTGATGAAGTTCACCGCTGCCTGCAAACCCTATTGCTCGACTACCCCTACGAAGTGTTTGGCACACTGCTATTAGATACCCAGCACCGACTGATCGCCTTCGATGAGCTGTTTCGGGGCACCATCGACTCCGCCAGCGTCTATCCCCGCGAAGTGATCAAGCACGCCATCGAGCACAACGCAGCGGCGGTGATACTGGTTCACAACCACCCCAGCGGTGATCCCGAACCCAGCGATGCCGATAGACGCATTACCCAGCGGCTCAAAGACGCCCTGGGATTGGTGGATATTCGGGTATTGGACCATGTCGTGGTGGGCCACGAAGGCTATGTCTCGTTCGCTGAACGGGGGTGGCTGTAAGGTCACCTTCACGCTGAACTCTCTTTACTCTCCTGCCTCACGCTTGCCCTGACCGGCAGCGTGGGGCGGGGGCTTTTCTGGTGGGGCTCTTTTTTTCTTTAAGCATCAGGTCAATAGCGTGAGCGGAAGGGCGTTTGAGCGTGGGAATGAGCGTTGGGCGTCGCGTGCTGTGGTAAAATGAAAACATTGAGACAAGGAGTCAGCATGGCGGATACCACCCACAAGCAACATGATACGGGCTATAAAGAGTTATTCAGCTACCCGGAGTTCGTGCAACAGCTCATTGAAGGCTTCGCTCCAGCCGAAATGGCCGAGTTGATGGACTTCTCGACGCTCAAGAACCACAGCGGTAACTACATCACGCCGCTGTTCGAGGAGAAGTTCGAAGACGTGGTCTGGTCAGTGGAGGTCACTTGGCAGGGCGTCACCCAGCAGGTGTTCCTCTACATTCTGCTGGAGTTTCAATCCTCGGTGGATCGCACCATGCCGATCCGGCTGATGCACTATGTGGCCTGTTTTTACGACCACTTGCTCAAGAATGGAACGACCACACCGCACAAGGGCTTACCGCCGATCCTGCCTATCGTGCTCTATAATGGTTCTGAGAACTGGACGGCCCGGCGTGATATCTACGACATGGTGCGCCCGGAACCGCCCGCGTTTCTGCAGGTCTACCAGCCACATCTGCGCTATTACTTGGTCGATGAAGGGCGCTACACTGATGAGGAATTGTGCTTACGCCAGACACCACTCAGTGGCGTGTTCAGTATCGAAAAGGCGTCTACAAATAGGAAAGGGCTGCAGCAAGCCGTGGATCGGATTGTGGCAATTATCCAGGCTGATCCCAACAAAGAACGTATCGACAAGATTATTACCCGCTGGTTGAAGCGTCACCTGCAGCGGCTTGGGGCTGAGGTCAACCTGGATCAGCTCAACAGTTTGGTGGAGGATAAAGACATGTTGGCAGAGAACTTAGAGAATTGGGCGCAGCAAGAGCGTCGTGAAGAGCGTGAGAAGGTTCTGCAGGAAACCGAGCAGCGCTTAAGGGAAGCTGAAAAGCGTGCTTTGGAAGAAAAGCTTGAAACTGTTCGCCATTTACTGGCGTTCGGTGTGCTCAGTGATGAGCAGATTGCCGAAGCCACAGGATTAGCGGTTGATGAGATTGCCAAGCTGCGGATCGAAGATAAGCACTGATCCCACCTTTCAACAGTTTGGTGGAGGACAAAGATATGTTGGCAGAGAATTTAGAGAATTGGGCACAGCAAGAGCGCCGAGCAGAACGGCAAAAGGTTTTGCAGGAAACTGAGCTGCGCGTAAGAGAAGCTGAACAACGTGCCCTAGAAAGCAAGCGCAACGCGGCCCGTAAGCTGATCGCCCGTACCGAAATGGATGACCAAGCGATCGCGGAGATCGCCGATCTATCGGTAGAGGAAGTTGATAAACTGCGTGCCGAGACCCAGCACTGATCCTGCATTAATTCCAGTAACCCCCGCCACACGTACAAAAAAGGGCAGCCACCGAATGGGGCTGCCCTTGCTGTATCTGCCTGTTTTATTTTTCACGTCTTAGCCGCTGTCGACCCCTTTCCCCTCAATACCGCCTCACCGGTATGGGGCGTCTCAGGCGCATCCGTGGGTTGCCACGGCACGCTACTGGCAGCGTCAATCAATGAGGCCTGCGTCAGGTGTGCATAACGCTGTGTGGTGGTGATATCCCGATGCCCCAATAACCGCTGCACCTCATACAGCGAACGTCCCGCATTGACCATAAAGCTGGCGAAGCTGTGGCGTAAATCGTGCATTCTTAATCCTGGCAGCCCTGCACGGCAGCGAACCTCATGCCAACGTTTGAAAATCGATACATAAGGCTTCTGTGTCTCAGGGTTACCAAACGGATAATCGCCGCTGACGCGTCCCGCTTCGTTCAGTGCCTTCAATACAAACAGTGCCTGCGGTGATAAATACACATGCCGCGTTTTCCCACTTTTGTTAATCGGAATGGTCCAGATCTGACGACGCAAATCAATATCCTCCCAGCGTGCGTTCAATACCTCCCCCCGCCTTGCCCCAGTAAACAGCAAGAACATCACAATCCACTTGAGCATGGGTGGTTTGGCTGTTTCAAGGACATCAATAAGCCGCTGGGTTTCTTCCGGTGACAAAAAACGCTCTCGGGCGTTGTTCTCGACGTACAGTTCAATAACAGCGGTAGGGTTCTCCTTGACTCCCGGTGTTTTCCACCGCAGCGCACAGTTAAAGATAAACCGCAGCAGAATGATCAATTTGTTGGAGGAACTGGGCTTGTGGGTTTCCCGGTGACGGCGAACCACTTTCATAATGCGCGCAGGCGTCACTTCATCAAGATAAAGATCCCCTAATGGCTCCAAAACGTGTGCTTTGAGTTGGCCCCAATCGTTTTTCCAGCTTTTTTTATAGCTGCGAGCATAGGGTAAATACTCATGCTCAATAAAGTGCCGCAGGGTCGGCACGTCCTTGCGCGCCTCACGTTCGGCATAAGGGTCACGCCCCAAAGCAATTTCCGCCAAGTGTGACTTTGCTAGGGCACGAATATCTGCCAATGGCACTATCTCGGCATTGGCCAATTTCTTCTCCACCTGATGGCCCCGATCTGCACGATAGCGCAGATAATAGCTTCGTTTACCCGATGCTAAGACTTTTAACACCAATCCCGTGACTTTGGTGTCGTAGTAGTCGATTTTGGCTTTGCCACGTGGAGATGACTTGGTACTCTCCACGAACTGTTGTGTCTGATTTTTCTTTGGCATAGCTTTTCAGTCCCTTTAAAACGCATTAATGCTACTATTGATAGCATAAAAGAGTCTTTTAGCCAATATTTTGGAGATTAATTCAATGAATCAAGAAGCGATGCGGTTTGCGCTTGCCATGCGCATAGGGCGCGCCGCCCTGGGGATGAGCCAGCAAGAATTTGCCAATGCGTTGGGTGTGGCGAAGTCTACGGTGGCACGAAACGAAACCCTCGATATGAGCATGCGCGCTGACACATTGGCTGCTATGTCACGGTTATTTAAAGAGTATGGGATTGAAATAGACCTGTTGGGGGCTGCCGATAGCTTAGACATAAAGGTCAACCTTTCAGCCATAAGTCGGTTGACAGAAGAGAAAAATAACGCTGGCACAGACAAGAAATGAGGGTTAAATATAGAAAAGCGCGTTTCTACCAAATGAACGCAAAACCGCATCACTCAGTGTTTCGTATGTGATCCATTGATAGCATAAGTGAATCAAAAATAAGAAATGTGGTAGAAAAGCGTGATTGGGGAGGGTTTTTAAGGTGATTAGTTAAATTAAATCAGTTAGTTAGTGGAATGTGACGCTATAAGTCTGACTCAGCAAGCCGACAACCTGGAAGGTGCCGACGGTTCAGACACTACTTTCGAAGCTCCGGTTACCCAGAACGAAACAGGTTCTGGCGCACTGGCCAACACCTTTGAAACTGGCGACCGTTTAGACGGCGGCGCTGATAGTACTAACGTACTGCGCGCTGACCTGATCGCCTCTGGCTCTGTTTCTGATAACTGGGCTCCAGCGATCTCTGCTGAAACTACTAATATTCAGGAAGTTTATCTGCGCGCCCAAGCTGGTCGCGTAGATGCTGGCGCTGACAACACTACTTTCGGCGCTACTGTAGACGCTGAGAAGATGGCAGGTGTTGAACAGTGGTGGACCGATGGTAGCCGTGCTGATATTCGTATTGAAGACGTCCGTTCGCGTCCGGTAGATACCATCCTGGGCATGCGCGAAACTGACCCCGAAGTAGGCTTCGAAGTTTACTTTAATCCGCTGTTCATGGAAGGCGGTCAGACTAGCCAGTCACAGCTGGTTATTCAAATTGCTGAGCTGGACGGTGGCAACGTCAACTCAGAAGCTGAACTGAAAAACATCAGCGTTAGCGCGCTGTCTTTCGAGCTGGCAGGCGAATCTGTAACGCTGGCTAGTGATGAAATGGCTGCTGCTAACACCTGGGCTGAACTTGAAACAGCACTGGTAGCAGAATTGGAAGCTGCAGGTCTGGGCGACCTGGAAGTCACTCGCGGTGACAACGGCCAGTTCCTGTTGTTTGATGCTGAAGGCCGTGCCTTCTCAAACCAGGGCGGCTTTACTGCTACTGCGACTACTGATCAGCAGATCGATATTCGTAACCGCATTACCCAAGAAGTTGAGACCCAGGAAGAGAAGACAGAAACGACGCTGGTTCTTGACGGTGCTGGTAATGGTTCACGTGGCGGTGACGTCAACATTGCGGCCATGTCAGGCGACCGCGGTATTGAAGTGATTAACGTTGCTGTTGACCGTGATAGCCACATCCGCTCTCTCCGTTCAGAAAACAACCCAAATGATACGGGATCTTTCTCTACTGAGCAGCAGTTGGAAGAAGTCTATCTGACGCATCTTGCTGACGGTGCCAAAGGTGATTTCCAGCTAGGTAGCCGTACAGTAAGCGATGACGGTGTGTCTGGTACTATTGATGACCGTCTGAACACTAACGGTCTTTTGGACGTTCGCGTTTTTGATGCAACAGGCTACTCTTCCAGCATTAAGCTCGGTGCATCTCTGACTGCTGGCGTTTTTGACAAGTACCTAGCTGGCGCAGAAGAGACCGTTCAATTCAGCTACCTGCTGGGTGACGGTGGTAACAACTTCAGTCTTGATGTTGATAACACTGTTGCAGCCGACGGCGACTTCGCTCTGGAAATCGTTGGTGGTGCCGAAGACGACCGTGTCAACCTGTCTGGCTTGGCAGTAAAAGACTCTACCTCTGTCAACGGTGACGAGGGTGTCAATACAGTCGAGATCAACACCACGACAGGTGCAACAGCTGACGACTTTGGTAACTATGCAACAGGCAATGCCGTTGATTTTTCAGCTGAAGACACTGCCTTTGCTGGTTTTGAAAACGTTGACCGTCTGGTTATTGCTGGCGACAACGATACCCGTCAGAACATCGTTACCGGCAACATGACCGCTATCGATGGCAAGAAAGTTGTGATTGCAACAGACTTGGCTTCTGATTTAGCTGGCAATCCTATTGCAGGAACTGGTGTCGACACCGATATCGTTCGAGCGCGCATCGATACCGAGCTGACTGTATCTGGCAAGAACCAGACGCTGGGTTCAGGCAACAACAACAACGATCAATTCGTTGGCGTTGTAGACGTGATCAACACTCGTCCGGTTCCGACCCAGAATAACTTGGAAGTGCTGCTCGACAACACTGCCCGTCTGGATGGTGAACTGGCCGTTGAAGCTTTTAACGTCAGCATCGAAGGCGCTGGCACCAGCGCGGTTCGTGAACTGGATCTGACCTCTGGCGGTCGTCGCAGCTCTGAAAACCTGGTTCAAAGCGCTGCTTTGGCCGGTGTTGGCAAAGTTGACCTGGACGGTACCCAGAACCTTGATCTGCACATTGCAAGCATGGCGTCTGGTGCTTCTGTAGTTGACGGCTCTGACCTGGGCGGCGACCTGGAACTGGCAATCAACGGAGGTCTGCTGACTGGCGCAACTGACGTGCTGACCGGTACGGCGGCTGAAACTGACACTCTGGCTGTATACGGCGGTGGTGCTCAGGCAACAGTTACGGCTTTCGAAACCATTCAATTGGGTCTGGCTGCTAACAACCAGTTCAACGGAGCGGTCACCGGCTTCTCTGGCGAATTCAACGCTGCTGCGGTATCCGGCGTTGAGCAGTACAACGTCGCAGCTTTAAGTGGTGCTGCTGAACTGATCAACCTGTCTGGTTCTGAGGTTGTTAACGTTGCGGCGAATAACGCTAATCAAAATCTGACGTTGATCGCTGCTGACCGTGCAAACGGCAACGAAATCACCGTTAACTTCGCTGGTGATTACTCAAGCGATCTGTCGGTTCAAGACTACCGTACTGTAACGCTGGATCTGGCTGCAGATACTAATTACGTCTTCAATCTGGATCTGAACACTGTAGACGGCACCAACGCAGGTACTACTTACGCCCGCACACTTGAAATTGTTGGTGGCGGTGTAGATGCGAATGGTGATGTTACCACTACGCTGAATATTGGCGATCTTGACACTGCTCTGAGCACTGTTGACCTGTCAGGCTTCGAAGGTAACCTGCTTAATGCACAGTGGGACGGAACTACTGGCACCAACGGTACGGTTGTAGCTAACGAGTATAACTTTAGCTTCAATGTTGGCGGTAACGGTACTTCTTCTGAGTTCATCTCTAGCTTTGACTTCAATGCCGACGCTAGTGAAGCAGGTATTGTTTGGCAGATCGATAACTTCCAAGTGTTTGGTCAGGGTGGTGTTGATTTGACTAACCAGTCAATCATCGATCTTCGTGATCTGGGTGTTGATAGTGCAGCAGACATCGTTGTTCAAGATGCTAATGACTTCTTCACCGCACTGAATGGCGCTGCACAGCAAGATTACTTCGACCAGGGATACACGGCCGCTGACTTTGCTGCTGGCGACACCGTTGTAACCTCAAGCGAAGGTCTGGATTTCACCATTCTGTTGAACGGCGTTACCTCTACTGACCTCGTAAACGAAAACTTTGCAGGTATCGCGTAAGCTGCCTTTGGCAACTTATTG